>JBMLRA010000366.1:28555-61958 GCA_049241265.1 Chitinophagaceae bacterium | reverse complement strand
TAAACAAAGTTTTGGTGCTGCTTTATAGATGCTAAAACTATGGTTTTCGTTGCTTTGGTAGTAATATAAAAGTTCTAAACAAAAAATAGCCCTACCCACTTATCACTTTTGCCTTTATACAATATAAAATGCCATTAATTTATCTTTTCCACACCTGTGCAAATCTAAAAGCACCTTCTATAAAATTACCCCAAAACCGCATCGTTACTACAAAAAGAACTTTAGTAAATTTTAGCAATAAAATTTGTACACAAACTGTATTTATAATGTGAATATTTCCTGCAATGCAATACTATTTTGAATTATAGCGAAATTCACATTGTTTATCCACAACTTGTGTAAACTGAATGTTTGGCTTAAAAGTTATGGACTAATATTTTCGCTCTCCACCAAATGAAATAGTTTGGCAGAATTAAAACTAACAACCCCTATATAAAAAACGATTACCATGATGCAGCAAAACACTACCTCTAAGGGTTTACAATTTTCTCGTCGCTTCACCAAAGATGAAGTGTCAGTATTCGACCAATTTGAATACGATTATCGCACAAGTGTTATTAAAAACCCTACTGGCGAAAAAGTGTTTGAAATGACTAATGTAGAAGTTCCAAAACAATGGAGCCAAATTGCTACAGATATCATAGCACAAAAATATTTTAGAAAAGCTGGTGTACCACAACAAGATGGTAGCTTGGGTAGAGAAACTTCTGCAAAACAAGTAGCTCATCGTATGGCTAATTGTTGGAAAGTGTGGGGCGAACGTTATGGGTATTTTGCTAGCGAAAAAGATGCAACAATTTTTTATGATGAGCTTGTATATAGCATATTAAATCAAAGTTGTGTACCCAACAGCCCACAATGGTTTAACACAGGCTTACACGAAAGTTATGGTATTACAGGTAAACCTCAAGGTCACTATTATGTTGACCCTGTTGATGGACAATTAAAGAAATCACAAAATGCTTACGAGCGTCCTCAACCTCATGCTTGTTTTATTTTAAGTGTTAGTGATGATTTAGTGAATGATGGTGGTATTATGGATTTATGGGTGCGTGAAGCTAGAATTTTTAAATATGGTAGTGGTGTAGGTACAAACTTTTCTCAAATACGTGGTGGTGGAGAAAAATTAAGTGGTGGTGGTACTTCTAGCGGGTTAATGAGTTTTTTAAAAATTGGTGATAGAAGTGCTGGTGCTATTAAAAGTGGTGGTACAACACGTCGTGCTGCTAAAATGGTTTGTTTAGATTTAGACCACCCAGAAGTGATGGAATTTATAGATTGGAAAGTGAGTGAAGAAGATAAAGTAGCTGCTTTAATTGATGCTGGATACGACAATCACTATGAAGGTGAAGCCTATGCAACAGTATCTGGTCAAAACTCAAATAACTCTGTTCGTATTCCAAACGAGTTTTTTAAAGTGTTAGAAGAAGGTGGTAATTGGGATTTAAAAGCAAGAACTGATGGCAGAGTAATGAAATCAATTCCTGCACAAGAAGTGTGGAATAAAATTTCTTACGCAGCTTGGCGTTGTGCAGATCCTGGAACGCAATATGACACTACAATTAACGAATGGCATACTTGCCCACAAGGTGGACGTATCAACGCTTCAAACCCTTGTAGCGAGTATATGTTTTTAGATAATACAGCTTGCAATTTAGCATCTATCAATCTTCGCAAATTCTTTAACGAACAAACAAATAGTGTAGATATCGAAGGCATAGAATACATAAGCCGTTTATGGACTGTGGTGCTTGAAATAAGTGTATTAATGGCACAGTTTCCAAGCAAAGAAGTAGCACAACTTTCTTATGATTACAGAACATTAGGTTTAGGCTTTGCCAACCTTGGTACCATATTAATGATTAGTGGCATTGCTTATGATAGTGAAGAAGCAAGAGGCATTGCAGGTGCTATTAGTGCTGTAATGACTGGTACTGCTTATAAAACTTCAGCAGAAATGGCAAGTTTCTTGGGAGCATTTTCTAAGTATGAAGAAAACAAAGAAGATATGTTGCGTGTGATGAGAAATCATCGTGCAGCTGCTTACGATGCTGATGGTGCCTATGAAGGATTAAGTATTAAACCAATAGGAATTAAGGCTCAGTATTGCCCAGATGCTTTATTAAAAGCTGCTACAAAAGCTTGGGATGATGCTGTACAAATGGGAGAACAATATGGTTATAGAAACGCTCAAACCACTGTTATTGCTCCTACAGGAACCATTGGTTTGGTAATGGATTGCGACACAACAGGTGTAGAGCCTGACTTTGCATTAGTTAAATTTAAAAAACTTTCTGGGGGTGGATATTTTAAAATTATAAATGGTGCTGTTCCAAATGCTTTGGAAACTTTAGGCTACACACAAGAAGAAATTAAAGCAATAGAAAAATATGCTGTAGGTAGTGGAAGCTTCGAAGGCTCTCCTTACATCAACGCTACAACGCTTGCTGCTAAAGGATTTACAGCAGAGGAAATTGCAAAATTAGAAAGTGGATTAAAAGCAGCTTTCGCCATCAACTTTGTATTTAACAGATTTGTTTTAGGAGATGAATGTTTACATAGACTAGGTTTTGAACAAGATCAAATAGAAGATTTTAGTTTAAATATTTTAGAAGAGTTAGGATTTACAGAAGATGAAATTGAAGCAGCAGGAGACTATATCTGTGGTACTATGACTGTGGAGGGAGCTCCATACTTAAAAGAAGAGCATTATCCAATTTTTGATTGTGCTAATAAATGTGGTAATAAAGGTACTCGTTACATTCATGCTCATGGACATATTAGAATGATGGCTGCTTGTCAACCATTTTTAAGTGGTGCTATTTCTAAAACAATTAATTTACCAAACGAGGCTGAAGTTGCTGAAATTGCAGATAGCTACAAACTAAGTTGGGAGTTGGGTTTAAAGGCTTGTGCATTGTATAGAGATGGCAGTAAATTAAGCCAACCCTTAAGTAACAAAGCTGATAAAAAGAAAAAGTCAGTAGACGACAGCCAACAGTCAGCAGAAGAAACAGAAGTTTTACAACAACAGTTGACTATAGACGGTGGACAGTCGACTAAAACTTTAAACGATTATTCTGTTGAAGACCTTTTAGAAGAGATGCAAAGAAGAATGGCAGCATCTACTGATACGAAATTAAAGCGTGCATTATCAACGATAGTTGAGAGGAAATCTTTACCATCAAAACGCAGAGGATTTACTCAAAAAGCAAAAATTAATGGCCAGGTTTTATTCTTAAGAACTGGAGAATATAATGATGGAACTTTAGGAGAAATATTCATTGACTTAGCAAAAGAAGGTTCTACAGTTCGCAGTTTAATGAACTGTTTTGCTATAGCTATTTCTGTGGGTTTACAATATGGTGTACCATTAGAAGAATTTACTGAAAAATTTGTATTCACTCGCTTTGAACCAGCAGGAATGGTTGATCATCCAAACATTAAAACAACAACAAGTATCGTTGACTTTGTGTTCAGAGCATTAGCTTATGAATATTTAGGCAGAACAGATTTAGTACACGTTTTAGACAAACCAACTGTTGAAAATACTGGCGAAGGCGACAATGAATTAAGCTATTTGGGAACACCAGAATTGAGTAATGTTGTAGTATCTGCACCAAGTGCAAATGTTACATCAACGCCAGCACCTCAAAAATTGCAAAGAGCTACTGCAGCTGTAAAAGTTGATAATGGAATGGATATGATGAATGCTGCGGCAAAAACAATGCAGAGCGATGCTCCTGCTTGTAACACCTGTGGTCATATTACAGTTAGAAGTGGTACTTGCTACAAATGCCTTAATTGTGGTAACAGTTTAGGTTGTAGTTAATAGGACTTTAAAGTCTTCCTTAATAAAAAGCTGTCTTTATTCAAGACAGCTTTTTTGTTTGTTAAAAGTCTTTCATTTAGTAAACCCCTATGCTTTACTTTTGCTAAATGAAACAAAGTATATTTAAAATATTTGTTTATGGTTCCTTGCGAAGTGGCTTTCATTCGCCAGCATATAATTACATCAGCAAATATTTTACACTAGTTGGTAAAGCCAAAGCCAAAGGATTACTGTTTGATATGGGAGATTATCCTGTTGCAAAACCATCTAACGATAATAATTTTATTATTGGAGAACTATACACCATTACAAATAAAGAGGCTTTCGATTTTGCCATTGCACAATTAGACGACTATGAAGGATTAAATGGTGAAGAAGGTGAAGTATCAATATATACCAGAACTATTGATGATATTTTTATTAATGAAACTGTTGAAAAAGCTTGGGTTTACTGGTTTACAGGCGATGTAACCAATAAGCCAATTATTAAAAGTGGAGATGTATTGGCTTATGTAGAGCAAAAGAAAAACAGATAATTCTACTTGAATACTTATAACAAAAAAATATATTTTCTTTCTGACTTTCATTTGGGTGCACCCAATTATGAAAGTAGCTTGATGCGTGAAAAAAAAATAGTTTCTTTTTTAGATACTATCAAACAAGATGCTGAAGAAATTTTTATTGTTGGTGATATGTTTGACTTTTGGTATGAGTACAAAAATGTTGTTCCCAAAGGCTATACAAGACTACTTGGCAAATTAGCAGAACTAACAGATAGTGGCATTCCAATACATTTTTTTGTTGGTAATCACGATATGTGGATGAGTGGTTATTTTGAAAAAGAACTAAATATTAATGTCTATTATGAGCCCAAGATATTTGAACGTTTTGGTAAAAAATTATACATTGGTCATGGAGATGGATTAGGACCAGGAGATGAAGGATACAAGTTTTTGAAGAAGGTTTTTAGAAATCCAATATGCCAATGGTTGTTTGGATTTGCACACCCTTCAATTGGTATTGGAGTGGCAAATTATTTTAGCAGAAAAAGTCGTGCAAAAACAGGAAATAGCGATGAGGTTTTTTTAGGAGAAGATAAAGAATGGTTAATTATTTATTGCAAAGAGGTTTTACAAAAAGAGCATTACGATTATTTTGTTTTTGGACACAGACATCTACCATTAGTTTTTCAATTAAACAATAAAAGCTCGTACATTAACCTTGGCGATTGGATAAGAAATTTTACTTATGCTACATTTGATGGCAATACATTTGAATTAAAAAAATGGGAAGAGTAACCTTTGCTATATTCTTCATATTAAATGTTTTTAATACTCAGTTAAAAGCAAACGATTCAACATTACAACTTAGTTTAATAAAATCTATTCAGGGTAGTTTCAAGGATTTTGAAATTGATAATTTAAATAACATTTACATTGTATCATCTAATAATCAAATTAAAAAAATAAATCAAAATTTCGATAGCCTTGCTGTTTTTAACGACACTAGAAGATTTGGGAATATTCATTTATTGGATGTAAACAATCCATTGAAAATTTTAGTTTTTTACAAAGAGTTTTCTACAATTGTAGTGCTTGATAGATTTCTGAATATGATAAATACAATTGATTTAAGAAAACAAAATTTATTACAAGTAAGTTGTATTGCAACTAGCTACGATAATAAAATTTGGTTATTTGATGAGCTTGAAAATAAAATTATAAAGATTGATGACCTAGGTAATAAACTAATGGAAACTACCGATTTCAGAATGTTATTTGACTATGGTTTTATTACTGAAAAAATTGTTGACGAAAATGGAAAACTATATTGCTATAACAAACAATATGGATTAATTGTTTTTGATTACTATGGAGGATTAAAACATAAATATCCTATTATAAATTATCAATACATACAAATGCATAATGAAACATTTACAGGCTTTAAAAAAGATTCTGTCAGTATTATTAAACTAAACTTATTAAAACAAGATAATTTTAAAATTAACTTAAAAGAATTAATGCCGATTAAACAAGCAACTCAAATCAATAAGCTATTTCTTTTAACGAATACCAGTTTTAATATTTTCAATATTACACAATAGTAACCCCGTCTTTATTTACTTTACTAATGTGTGTGTGAAAATCAATTCCAGTTTTGCTATAAACATCTCTCATTGTTAATTCAACAGCAGCAGCAATTTTAGCAGTTTTACTTAGCATAAATATCGATGGTCCAGAGCCACTAATACCTCCTCCTAGAGCACCAGCATTTTTACAAGCATTTTTAACTTCGTTAAAATGAGGAATCAATTTACTTCTGTAAGGTTCTACAACAACATCTTCCAAACTTCTACTAATTAAATCATAGTCGTGTTGCATAAAACCTGTTACTAAGCCTGCTACATTTGCCCATTGTGTAACAGCGTTTTTTAAAGGAATTTCTTTGGGTAAAATATTTCTTGCGTCAGCAGTTTTAACTTCAATTTGTGGATGAAGAATTGTAACAAATAATTCAGGATAGTCAATAGAAATTATATCCAAAGGATTATTATTTCTTATAAGTGTAATACCGCCAAATATAGCAGGAGCAATATTATCAGCATGTTTGGCACCACTTGCAACTTCTTCTCCAAACATTGCAAAATCAACCAGTTCTTTTTTTGAAAATGAATTACCCAACAAAAGATTTGCTGCAACTACGACACCAGCTGCACTTGCAGCACTACTGCCAATTCCACTTCCTGGTTTTATTATTTTTTTACTTATTAAATGAAACCCTTTAATATCTTTTCTAACATTTAATATAGCTTGTAACGCAACACCAGAAACATTTTTACTTGCATCTGTTGGTAAATTATATTCATCATCATTTACAATGGTTACACCAACTTCATCACTCAAAGACAATGTAAATTCATCAAAGGGATTATCAAGACATAAACCTAAAATATCAAAGCCACAAACAATGTTTGCAACTGTTGCAGGCGATTTTACTTTTACTGATTTCATTACGCAAATTTATACTAATACATCAACTGCTATTAATGCTTATCAAGAAAGAAAAAAATATTTGAAATAGTCTTTTTATTATTGCACCAATATTGTTTATCAGTATTACTAACGACCATCTGCCTTTTAATTAATATTAAAAAACTAGCAAGTGAAAATTAATGTTTCAAATGCAACCTTTTCATCTATTGTAGGTATTGGTCAAAAAGTAAAAAAAGCAGCAAAGGAATCTGGAGAAATGTATCTAGAACTTAATCGTGGCGTGAATGCTGTTACACAAATTGATTTACACGAAATTAAAGAACAAATAAATTTTAATACCAAAGATTTTCAAGTGTATGCTCCCAATCTTGGTATTGAAAGTTTTAGAAAAGCAATTGCCCAAGAATATTTTCCATCTAATGCACAAGATGGTTTTGAAGCTAATATTGCCATAACACCAGGTGGTATGCCAGCTTTGGATTTGGTAATTCAGTTGTTAAATGTTGAAACCATTTACTTTCCTAAATTCTATTGGGGTTCATATTCTAAAATGGCTACCATTCGTCATAAAATGTTTTCATTTTACGATGGTCTAGAGCAATTCGAGACTACACATTTAAACGACTCAAGTTGTGTATTTATTTGTGATCCTAGCAATCCTACTGGTATTAAGTTAGATGATGATTTTTTATATTCATCTATCGAAAAAATAACCAAAACTGGTGCAATAGTAATTTTTGATTCTCCATATAGAAAACTATTTACAGATGACAATTTTTTTGACAAATTGGCTAAGCTTGATAATCTTGTTATCACAGAATCGTTTTCAAAATGGGTTGGTTTATCTGGGTTAAGGATGGGCTTTATTTTTTGCAAAAACAAAGCATTTAATTCGGAATTAAATATTAGACTATTATATGAATTTAATGGCGTTAGCACTGCTCCTCAAATAATTATTGAGAAAATAATTACAACACAAGAAGGAAGAAAAGCTTTAGATGTTTTTAGAAAAACAACTAGAGAAAATATTGCTAAGAATATTGAATATTTACAGAAGAATAATTTACTAGTAAAAGAGATGTATGACGACAGTAAACCACTAGGAATATTTGCTGTAATTACTAAGGCAGAAGACTATTTATTTCAACATAAAATTGGTGCTGTGGGTATGGATAAATTTGTTTATCACGATAGAGATTTTTGGTCGTCATACTCACGCATTTGTGTATCGGTTGAACACGAAATTTTTAAGCAGTTCATTTCAAAAATAATATAACAAAAAAAGCAGCACAAATTATTGATGCTGCTTTTTTATAATATGGTGTTTTAAATTGTTTACTCAATATCAAACGCAGATAATTAAACTTCGCACCAAGTATGGTCGGCTAGTAGTTTTACGCTAGAGACAAACTGTTTAAATGGACCACTTTTCCCCCACTCTTGAGGTGATATCAAAGAGAGAATGTGCGACCCATCTGCTTTTTCATATAAATGATACGTTAATCCTATTTGGGGTTTAAAACCCAGTTTTGCTTCATAAATCATTAAACTTATTTCTTTTCGCTTTCTAATTTCTTGTGCTTGCTTAGCTAGTAATTCTATTTGTTCTTTTATTTGATTCAACTGCATATTTGTTTGCTCTTCCATTGCCCATAGTGCTTTATGCTTTATAACACCTTCGTCTGTTGGGCGTATCGCAACACCTGTTACAGATGCAGCATATGGCAGTACACTTAATTGCTTATGATATATTTCTTTATTAACGAATGGTGTTTTCTTACTACCGTCAATACCCTGTTGTGTAATCTTCATATAACCATTACTTAGTATTTCATTGGTTACTTCTAATACCACTACATCTTGTTTAAAAAAGGTTATTTTTAAAATCGATGTGTTTAAAATTTCTGCCACTACAACATCTGCAATTTCTTTGTTTGCAAAATCACGTTGCTGTCCATCTGGCACTACATTATATTGTGTGTAAAAGGCTTGGTTATCTATACTCACCCAGTTAATGCTAATAGCTAATTCTGTTTGGTTATTAATACTCTCTATTTTGTAATTACCACTTTTGGGTACAATACCATTTTGATACTCACATTTTTCGGGAAACAACTGCCACGACGCTAAAAAATTGTATGCTTTTGTCATAAGATTGCGAAAGTAGTATGCTGTGCATAGCAGCAACTAGTTATCTGTTTTTATTTGAATTATTTACTAATATCAAAAATGAAGTTTGCAGCTAAACCCAAAATCGAATAAGGCTTTACAATACAGTGGCATTGAAAACCTCTAACCCGAGCTGTTGTATAACTTATTTAACAAAAGTTAGTGTTAATAACTAAAACAAAAAAAAATTAGGAAAAAGTAAAAGTGTACATTAATCACTGTTGCAAAGGTTTTACAAAGTTTGTTATCACTAGTTTTTAAGAACTTACACTTGATTTTAATTCTTCGCAAAAAATTGCGGGTTTTAGATAATTTTATTAGAAAAAATAATTCCCTTTTTCTATTTCCTCATTTAAATATTTAAAGGTAAAAATACTTGCACCTTTTTATTTAAAATGATATCTAAATCCTAAAAAACCTCTAATACCTTGATTAGGGGCATAAACATAACTTGGGTCGAAAGTTAAAGCATAAGGATTTGTAGATGTTGCCATTACTTGTCCATTGGTATTATATTGTACTTGCTTGTCAAAAGGGTCGTTGGTTCTTGCTATAATAAATGGGTTATCTTTTGTAGGTAAAAAGTTTAATAGATTTTTTACACCTCCGTATATCTCAATGTTTTTAATGCCGGTGTAAAGCAATTGAATGTTTTGTAAACTCCACCAAGGCGACTTACTTTGTCGTGGATCTAAATCGCTTAATAATGGCAGTCGCATAGGGCTATACACATTGCCTGTGTAGTCAATAGATAAATTCATTTTTTCTATTTTGTATGAAACAGCCCAAGTGCCTGTAAAATTTTCTGTTAATATTTGTTGTTGTTTTATGCCATTGTTTGTGGTTGTTACATCCATATAAGTAGCACCAAGTAGCATTTTTAATCCATTGGTAAATGTATAATCAATGTTGGTTGTTAAACCTTTACTCTCAGCAAATCCATTAAGATTGTCGTAAATAATTTTATTGGGGTCTGTATCATAATCGGCTATAATTCGATTATTAAAATAAGTGTACCAAGTACTAAAATCAATTCCAATCAATGACCCATTTTTCAAATAAACTTTCTTTACATAATTAAGATTGATGTTGTAAGTTTTCTCGGGATTCAATTCATTTTTTATCACAACATCTCTTGCACCAGTAAGTGAGGCATGATCTTCGGTAAATAAATTTACTACTCTGAACCCTGTACCTGCATTTAGGCGTAAAATATTTTGATGATTAATTGACCATTTATAAGCTATTCGAGGTGTAAAAATATTTTTGTGAACAGAATTATAATCATATCTAAACCCAAGTAATAACTTATGTTTTGCGTTGAGCGAAATTTCATCTTGAATAAAAACACCTGGCAATAGTATTTCGTTTGGCTTTGAGGTGGCTGTTGTGTTGTCGTCGTAAAAAGTATAGCGAAAGGCTGTACCTAATAAAAAGTCATGATTTTTAATTGTTTTATCCCACGTTAATTGCGAAAAAGCAATTCTTTGTTTAGCATTGTAAACAGTAGTGCCATATCTACTATCTTGATTGTGGTCATTGTAGCTGAATGTAAATAATATTTTTTCTTTTACAGGCAGTTGGTATTGACCCATAAACTCCCAACGATTGGTATAAATACTTTCTCCATAAATACTATCTCCTCCCCTAAACTTTTTTGTCCATCTTACATCGCCACCCCAACGGTCTTCATTGTAATATCTACCTGCGATATTAAAAATTCTATTTTCATTTCGTTTGAAATTCCATTTTTGAAATAGAGAAACTCGATTTTGAAGTGTTACATCTGTAAAATCATCGTGATTATTGTCAATAATAGTATTGTAATTGAAGTAATTAATACCAGTTAATACACTTGTTTTTTTTCCAACATTTAGCTTAAATCCTACATCAGCATTGGTTTCTAACCAACTTGTAGTCATTAAATCTACAGCTAATTTTGGGGCTTTAAGTGGATTTTTTGTAATAATATTTATCAACCCTCCAACTGCTTCGCTTCCATAAAGTGAAGAGGCAGGCCCTTTTACAATTTCTATACGTTCTACTAAACTATTAGGGATACCTGATAAACCATACACAGTTGATAAACTACTCACTATAGGCATTCCATCTATCAACACCATTGTATATGGGCCCTCCAAACCATTTATGTGAATGTCGCCTGTGTTACAAATATTGCAGTTTAGTTGCGGCCTTACACCATTCACATTTTGTAAAGCGTCGAAAATACAAGAGGTGGGATTTTTTTTAAAATATACTGGGCTGTACACTTCCACTGCTACTGGACTTTCTAAACGTCTTACTTCTTTCATTGTTCCTGTTACCACTACTTCTCGTAAATTATTTCCACTTACTTTAAGTTCAAAATTTGCTGTAATAATATTGTTATCAGCATTGATTGAAATTGTTTGTGTATGTGTAAAATAGCCCAGCATAGAAACCTTAATGGTATAAATTCCTTTTGAAAGATTTCTAATTTGATAAAAACCTAAACTATCTGCACTAGTACTCACATGTGAACCAACTACAGAAATTGTAGCGTAAGCCACAATTTCTGTGTCTGATTTAATGATACCTTGTATTGTAGCATTTTGAGCTTTTATACTAGTTATGACGGCAATGAGCATTATAATCGTAAATAAAAACTTCATTTGTAAAATTTATACAATTGCAAAACTTAAAATGTTTTGCCAACAAAACAAATAAAGTTTTAATTTTGACACTATCTTTATTTTATGGTATCAATAACAGAAGAAAATTATTTAAAAGCCTTACTGCAATTGCAGTTAAATAAAGGCAAAGATGAGGGCGTAGGAACTAATGAATTAGCTGAATTTTTAAGTATAAAACCAACCACAGCAAATGATATGCTTAAAAAGTTAAAGGCAAAAAAATGGGTTAATTACGAAAAATATGGGAAAATATTTTTATCGAAAGATGGCAAAAAAATTGCTATAGAAGTTTTACGAAAACACCGTCTTTGGGAAACATTCCTCTATGAAAAACTTTCATTTACTTGGCATGAAGTACACGAAGTAGCTGAACAATTGGAACATATTCAGTCGGTAAAATTGATTGATAAAATTGATGAAATGCTAAATTTTCCCGAATTTGACCCACACGGTGAAATTATTCCTAATAAAAATGGTGATTATAAAATTCACTTTAAAAAAACACTTAACGAAGTAGCAGTTGGCGAAAGTTGCAAAATGGTAGCGGTAAATGATAACACTACAACTTTTTTACAATATGTTGTAAAAGTTGGTTTAGGCATAAACAATTTAATAAAAGTTATTTCCAAACAAACTTTTGATGATACCATTGAAATAGAAGTTGACAATAAAGTTACTAATGTAAGCAGCCTATTTGCAAAAAATATTTTTGTGGTCTGCCAAAATTGTGAAAATCCCAAAACCTGTTCAAATAAGCATTTTGGAATTTTCTAATTGGAAGTATCTAACAATTGAGTGTCTTATTGTTCTTATTTGCAAAGCAGATATATGTTAATCTGTTTATGAAAAATTCAATTTAAATCTAGAATATACTAGTTGGAAATAAGAAAACTATAAATACCAACAATATCTTTCGAACGTCGATAAATTGGTGAACAACATAGATTTAACAAGCTAAAGCGTTAAACTTTTATCTTCGTAATAAATAATTTTTCGATGCCAAACTCATTACTAAAAATACATCCTACAGTAAAACAAGCCCTACTAAATAAACAACCAATTGTTGCACTAGAAAGCACTATCATTTCTCACGGAATGCCTTATCCAAAAAATGTTGAAACAGCTTTGGCAGTTGAACAAATCATTATAGATAATGGAGCTGTTCCTGCAACAATAGCTATTATTAATGGCAAATGTTGTGTAGGATTATCTGCAGATGAAATTGAAACTTTTGGCAAAGAAAAAAATGTGTGGAAAGTAAGTTTGAGAGATATGCCTTATGTTGTGAGTAAAAAATTATTTGGTGCTACAACTGTTGCTGCAACTATGCGAATAGCTTCAATGGTTGGAATAAAAATATTTGTAACTGGTGGCATTGGTGGCGTGCATCGTGGAGCTACAACAACAATGGATATTAGTGCAGATTTAACAGAAATGGCTCAAACATCTGTAGCTGTTGTTTCTGCTGGCATTAAGTCTATTTTAGATATTGGATTAACATTAGAATATTTGGAAACATTAGGCATTCCAGTTGTTACCTATCGTCAAGAAATATTCCCAAGTTTTTACTCTAATCAAAGTAATTTTAAAACACCATTGCAATTAGATTCACCTATAGAAATTGCTGAAATGCTTAACACAAAATGGAGCTTGGGTTTAAATGGTTCTGTGCTAATTGCAAACCCCATTCCAACTCAATTTGAAATGCCAGCAAATCAAGTAGAGCAACATATTCAAGAAGCTTTGGCTGCTGCTGATGCAAATAATGTTAAAGGAAAAGAAGTAACTCCTTTTATTCTTCAGTACATTGCCAAACATACTGGTGGCGAAAGTTTAGAAGCCAATATTGCACTTATAAAGCATAACGCTAAACTAGGAGCTGAAATAGCTAAAAAAATAGTTGCATAGCTAACTAATTTTTCTTTAGTTTTGTTTCTTTAGCAGAAAACACTTCAATATGAATCGTTCCATAAAAAAAATAGCAGTACTTGGTAGTGGTGTTATGGGTAGTAGAATTGCTTGCCATTTTGCAGGTATTGGTGTGCAAGTATTATTATTAGATATTCAACCAAAGCAAGAAGAAGGTAAAAAGTTTGATGCCAATAAAATTGTAAACGATGCTTTGGCTGCTGCAATTAAAAGCAACCCTAGTCCTGTATTCACAAAAGATATAGTGAAAAAAATTATTACTGGTAATTTTTTTGACAATATGAAGGACATTGCTACTTGCGACTGGATTATTGAAGTGGTGGTGGAGAGACTTGATATTAAGCATCAAATTTATGAGCAAGTAGAGCAATATAGAAAAGCTGGAACCCTTATTACATCTAATACTTCAGGTATTCCCATTCACCTATTATCACAAGGTAGAAGCGAAGATTTTAAAAAACATTTTTGTGGCACACACTTCTTTAATCCTCCAAGATATTTAAGATTATTGGAAATTATTCCAACGCCTGATACTAATCAAAATGTTGTAGATTTTTTAATGCACTATGGCGATTTATTTTTAGGTAAAACAACTGTGTTGTGTAAAGACACTCCTGCTTTCATTGCTAATAGAATTGGGGTGTTCAGTATTATGAGCATCTTTCATATAATGGAAAAGTTGGGTTTAAACATTGATGAAATAGATGCTTTAACAGGACCTATTATTGGTCGTCCTAAAAGTGCTACATTCAGAACTGCTGATGTTGTGGGCATTGATACTTTAGTTAAAGTTGCAAAAGGTGTTTCTGAAAATTGCCCAACTGATGAAGCAATTGACATTTTTAATATTCCAACTTGGTTAAATAAAGTAGTAGAAAATAATTGGTTGGGAGATAAAACGCAACAAGGTTTTTTTAAGAAATTAAAATCAGATTCAGGTAAAGAAATCCTGACATTAGATTTAATTTCTATGGAATACAAACCAAGAGTGAAACCAAAATTTACTGCACTTGAAACTGCCAAACCAATTGAAGATTTAAAAAATCGTATTAAAGGATTGTGTGCATCAACAGATAAAGCTGGAGATTTTTATCGTCAGTTTCATTATTCATTATTTGCTTATATCTCAAATCGTATTCCTGAAATTAGTGATGAAATTTACAGAGTTGATGATGCTATGATGGCTGGATTTGGCTGGGAAATTGGAGCATTTGAAACCTGGGATGTTTTAGGCATTGCTAAAACTGTAGACACTATGAAAGCCAATGGAATCAAAGTCGCAGCTTGGGTTGATGAAATGTTGGCAAGTGGTTTTACATTTTTTTATAAAGTAGAAAATGGTAAAAGATTATGTTATGATATTGCATCAAAACAATACAAAGAAATTGCTGGTGGAGAGGCCTTTTTAATTCTAAAAAATAATGCTGATAAAACGGTTTGGAAAAACAGTGCTTGTAAATTATACGACATTGGTGATGGTGTTGCAGGCTTAGAGTGGAGTACAAAAATGAATACAATTGGTGGCGAGGTTTTGGAAGGCATTAACAAATCTATTTCCATTGCTGAAGAAAATTTTAAAGGATTAGTAATCGCAAATGATGGAGCTAATTTTAGTGCAGGTGCCAATGTAGGAATGATTTTTATGTATGCCATTGAGCAAGAATATGATGAACTTGATTTTGCTATTCGTGCCTTTCAAAACACAATGACGCGTTGCAGATATAGCAGCATTCCTGTGGTAGTTGCTCCACATAATTTAACATTGGGAGGGGCTTGTGAAATGAGTTTGCATGCAGACAAAGTGTGTGCTGCTGCTGAAACTTATATTGGATTGGTAGAGTTGGGTGTAGGCTTAATTCCAGGTGGTGGTGGCACTAAGGAATTTGTGTTACGTGCAAGCGATGAACTACATAATGATGAGCCTGAAACCAATACTTTAAAAGATAGATTCTTTGCAATTGCAACTGCAAAAGTGGCAACATCAGCACATGAAGCTTTTGATATGGGCATTTTAAGAAAAGGTAAAGATGAAATTGTAATGAATGTAAATAGAAGAATTTCTGTTGCAAAAAAATCTGTTATAGAGTTGTATGATGCAGGGTATACAATGCCTATTAAACGCAATGACATAAAGGTTTTGGGACGTAGCGGCTTGGGTGCAATGCTTGCAGGAATTAATGGAATGCAACGTGGCAACTATGCTACAGAGCATGATGCTTTGGTTGCAAAAAAACTAGCTTATGTTATGTGTGGTGGCGACTTAAGTGAAGCTCAACAAGTATCTGAACAATATTTATTGGATTTGGAAAGAGAAGCATTTTTAAGTTTGTGTGGCGAAAGAAAAACCTTGGAAAGAATACAAAGTGTGTTGAAGACTGGTAAACCGGTGAGGAATTAATTTCTTATATTACTATAATAAAAAAGCTTCTACATTAATGTAGAGGCTTTTTTGTTTATAATATCTTAACATTGTACAGCTTGTCACTTATAAATCTTTTTAGGTATTTACAGATTTTGTCGCCATACTTTTAAACCTTTGATTATAATCTAGTCTATCAGTCAGCCTTTCTATTTAACATCAAAACATCACATATGAAAAAAATAATCATTATTACATTGCTATCATTTGTTGCAATTATTTTTCAAGACTGCAGTAAAAAAGATACTACAACAACAGAAATTACTATTCCAAATTTACCAAATGTAACACTTAACTACCTTGTAAGCTATCCTAAACACATACAAGATAGTCTTAATATAAATGATAATACACCTATCGATAATGCTATTACAAATGATGGAGCAACTTTGGGTAGAGTGTTATTTTATGATAAAAAATTATCTAAAAACAACACCATTAGTTGTGCCAGCTGTCATAAACAAAACCTTTCTTTTGATGATGATGTAGCATTTAGTAAAGGGTTTGAGGCTGGGCTAACTTCAAGAAATTCAATGGGAATTTTAAACTTAAGATTCTACAAATCAGGCAAAATGTTTTGGGATGAACGTGCTGCTACACTTGAAAAACAAGTATTACAACCTATACAAAACCACGTTGAAATGGGATTAACATTGGCAGAACTAGAAAGCAAAGTTTCAGCACAAAGCTATTACCCACCATTATTTTTAAAAGCATTTGGATCTGCACAAGTTGATACAATTAAAATAGCAAAAGCTTTATCACAATTTTGTCGCTCAATTGTTACATATCAATCAAAATACGATTTGGTAAAACAAGGATTAGCAACATTTACTGCACAAGAACAACAGGGCGAAAATGTGTTCTTAAACGTTGGAGTTAATACTTGTGCAAGTTGCCACACTCCGCCTATGTTTATTACATCATCACCCAAAGCTCCATTTACACTTGCAGATGCAAATGACTTAGGCATTAATAATCAAATGAGATTTAAAAGCGGAAGTTTAAGAAATGTGGGTATTAGAACAGCTTTATTTCACAATGGTAGTATAGCAAATTTACAAGCAATGCTAACGCCAACAGCTGGCACTCCCCCCATTCCTGCACACACTGTAGCACCACAAGATGTTGCAACATTATTGGCTTTTTTAAATACATTAACTGATAATTCAATATTAACAGAAGAAAAATTTTCTACTCCGTTCAAATAAATCAGTATTTTAATAGTTTACCTTTTTATTTAAAAAAAAGAATAAATACTTAGCTGTTTTCTAAAGATGCAATCATCCTCTTATTTTTGATGAATGCTCATCAAACTATATAAAAATGCTTATAGTGGTTTACCCAAAAATATTTGGTTACTGAGCATTGTAATGCTTATTAACAGAAGCGGTACTATGGTAATAGCATTTCTGGCTTTGTATTGCACACAGCATTTACACACAACTGTACAACAAGCTGGTATTGCTATGGCTGTATATGGTTTAGGGGCTATTGTAGGTGCAATTGTTGGAGGCAGACTTAGCGATACTTTGGGATATAAAAATGTACAAACCTACTCGTTACTAATTGCTGGCATTTTATTTATTGCAACTGCTTTTTTGCAAAATTATAATTTGTTTTGTGTCTTCATTTTTTTATTGGCGTGTGCAAACGAAAGTTTTCGACCTGCAAATGCTTCTGCTATCGCTGCTAATAGTACTCCATTAATTCGCACAAGAGCTTTTTCATTAATTCGCCTTGCAATGAATTTAGGTTGGAGTATTGGCACAACCATAGGTGGCTTTGTTTGTCACATAGATTATAGATTATTATTTTGGGTAGATGGTGCCACTAGTTTGGCAGCAGGTGCTGCTTTTATTTTTTTAAAATTTAGTGATATTGCTAAAAAAGATGATGCAGTTTCAGCAAATAAAACAGACGAAATAAAAGACATTAATCCTTATAAAAACAAGCCATTTATTTATTTTATTTTAGGCACATTGGTTTACACATTTTGTTTTTTTCAATTGTTTAGCAATCTACCATTATTCTATAAAAAAGGGTTGCAATTAGATGAGTTTGTTATAGGTATTGTAATGGCTATGAATGGGGTGTTAATAGTTTTAATAGAAATGCTCTTGGTAAAAAATATTGAACATAAGCATAGTAAAAAAAGCATCATTATTGCTGGCACTTTAGGAATGGCCTTATTTTATGCAGCAAACAGTTTGTATAGTTATTTCAATATCTTTTTTGTTGCATTTGGAGGGATGATTATCATCACATTTGCCGAAATGCTATCATTACCTTTTATGAATAGTTATTATTTGGGCTATGCCGGCAAAACCAATACAGGCAAGTATGCTGCAATTTATACAATGTGTTGGAGTGTGGGGCAAATTTTAGCTGGCTATATTGGCGGTTATGTTATAGAACATTTTGGATTTATGCAATTATGGGTTAGCTGTTCTATACTGTCACTAGTTTGTATTGGTATTTATTACAAGGTGATAAAGTAATTAACTCATTTTAAAAAAGCCAATTAATTTTTTTGAATTATAGTTACCTGAAAGGTTAATTTATTATAGCAATAAAACACTTTCATATTGTAATAAAATAACAAATGCGTATTCTTATAAGTACGCATTTGTTATTAACTAAATTTTTATATTTTATGGTTTGTTATCTCTTAACAAATTTTTTAACAGTTGTTTCACAACCATTATCACAAAGCAGTTTTATTGTATAATTTCCAGCTGCTAATGCATCAACCAACACTGTTGCATTATTATCGCCTGTATTAATAACAATTGGCTTTTGTAAAATTATTTTGCCATAAACATCAGCTACAATAAGTTTCGCTTTGTAATATGCAGGAGATGCAATCGCAATATTCAATAATTGATTAACTGGATTTGGATAAATAGCAATTATTTCCAAATTTATTGCTTTTGAATTTTTTACTAATACTGTATTACTGAACGAAAATTTACCATCGATATCAACTTGCTTTAGCTTATAATATGTGTTGTTTGTTGTAGCAAATACATCCTCAAAACTGTAAGATAACATTGCATTGCTTGTGCCATTAACTGCTTTAGTATTTAAAAATGTAATTTTGCTAAAATCATTGTTATTATTAGATCGTAACAATTCGAAGCCTGTGCAATTATTTTCTGTTAATGTTGTCCATTGCAATGTATTTACATTACCATTTCTATATCCTCTTAGATTTAATAAACTTACTGGTAAAATACTTCCAAATTCATATGCTCCAGCATCTGGCAAGCCTATGCTTCTTGCAGTATTAACAATATCTGTAGCAACTCCAAGTCCAAAGCCAATATTATCAACAGCTGCTGCTGTAGGTTTATAGTTTGCTGTTGCAGAGCTAACAAATAGTGGGTCGTCACTAACACTTGCTTGATCATATACACCACCATTGGCTCCCTTCCAATCTGCTAGAGTTATATAATTTCCACCTTGTAGCGTACCTATTCTTCCTGTTACCGTTGAAGGTATATAAAATACATTGTTATTACTAATAAATGATGAAGCAGAACTACCAATAGAAATACAAGTTTTGGTGCCAGAACCACTTCTGCTAACATATACTAAATTGTTTCTAAAATCCATTCCTGTTGCTTGTACTGGTTGGTGAAACCCAAATGTGTTCCCAGTTGTAGCTGTTTGATCATCTAACACAATGGTATTATGATATAGTTTTACATTATTACCAAATGAACACATCATACCATACACAATTCCATTACCATTCATATTATACACTAAATTATTAATTACCTTGTTTGGATTATTTGTAGTTGCATCTGAACCAATAAAAATACCATAACTAACTTGTGTACTTGTTGGTAACAAATCAAATAAGTTATGTACTTTATTTTTTTCAACTAATACACCCAAACTTCCTGTGTAAACATAAATACCTGCAGCAGATGTTGTGTTTGTTCTCGTTGGTCTTGAAATATCATTGCCAGTAATTACTAAGCCAACTGGTTGATACATTGTATAAACTCCATAGCTATACATATCCTTCAACACATTTCCTTTTATAATGTTATTCGTATTTTGTGAAGTTGAACTTGAATTTCCATATAGATATATTCCATAATATCCTCCAATAACTGTATTGTTTAAAATAGTATTGTAACTTCCTATATTTCCTGATGTTGACAATGCAGTTGAAGAGCCATTGAAATAAATTCCCATTGCGTTTTGATTAGTAGATGTTGTGCTGGAAATGATGGTACAATTTTTAATAATATTACTATCAGACTGATTGGTTAATAATATTCCCCAACTATAAGTACCACCAGAAACATCTACAGTTAAGCTATCTAAAACAATATGATCAGCTCCATTTAAAATAATACCTGCTTTATTATTAGCATCGCTTGAGGTATATGATAGCGTTTCACCATTTCCCTTAATAGTAATTGTATTTGTTGCTGAGGCTCCAGTAATTTGGGGAATTGTAAAACGCTCGTAATAAGGTCCACTGCCAGCAATAACATTAAAAACAACAGGACCATTAATACCACATTGCACTGCATTAATGGCATCGCTAAATGTTTGGAAATTTGTACTTGTAGCAGTTGCATTTTTATTGATAGTAAAATTGCCTGATAAATAAGATGGTGTTACAACTTGAATAGTAGTTGAATAGAATGTTGTTCCTCCAGAACCACATTGAATAGCACAACGATAATAATTTGAACCTAATTGCGAAGTTGATATAGATGAATTAGGTGTTGCGTTTCCAACATTTATCCAATTAATATTATTAGACGATGATTGCCATTGATACAATTGACCAGCACCTATACTATTTCCTGTCAACCCTAAAGTAAATAACTTATCTGGGCAAATATTTGCAGTAGATGATATAGCAACCCCTGGAGAAATTGTATTTGAACAAGGTGCTGATGTAAATTCATACGCTCCTGGATCAGGGAAATTACTCCTGCTTACGTTCAAAATATCGTCTGTAATTCCGACATCTACACCAATATCATTTAATGCAGCAGCTGTAGGTATATACTCATTAGCAGCGGTAATAAAAACAGGATTTACTTCAACTGATTGTTGATCATAAACTGCATTGTTAACCAATTTCCAATCAGCTAAAGTTGCATAACTCAAACTTCCAAACAATCCAACATTTGCAGCATTGTTACCTGGACAGTTAATATAAACAGCGTTATTATTTGAAGCAATTGATGAAGTAATTGTAGCAAAATTGAAACATCTTTGATTACTAGTTCCACCACGTGTAATGCTTATAACATTATTCTTAAACTCAATACCTACTGCACTTCCAGATTGTCCAAATCCATAACTAGCTCCAGTTGATGAATTTAAATCGTCAAAAACAATTGTATTATGATATGCTAACATATTACTTGCTCCAGAATTATAAACACCATAGTAATTAGCTCTGCCATTCATATTATAAATAAGGTTATTAATCACCCTATTCTCTTTACCAATAGAGGCTACACCACCAATGTAAATTGCATAACAAGTACTTGTATTAGATGACATAGCATCGAACAAATTATGAATTCGATTTTTTTCAACTAATGATTGTAAACATCCGGTGCCAATATAAACACCACCACTTGTTGACGAAGACGCTGTTCTAGCATATCTTGAAATATCATTGCCAACTACAGTTAAACCATTGGGCAAATAAGAAGCATAAATAGCATAACTAGAAAAATCTTTAAGCATATTATTTATAATTTTATTACCTATGTTTTCTTGACCTGTTCCATCGCCCCATAAATAAATACTGTATGTTCCTCCAACTATAGTATTATTTGTAATTAAATTGTAATTACCATTATTACCAGATGCACTTAATGTTGTACTTGAACCATTAAAAAGAATACCATTATACGCAAATACTGAACTTGATGAGATGTCGTTTAAAATGGTACAATTTTTAACAACATTACTATCTGCCATATTAGTAAATAAAATTCCCCAGCCATAAGAACTTGCACTACAATCTAAAATCAAACTATCTATTACAATATGATCTGCTCCATTAAGAGCAATAATTGGCAAATTGGTATTGGCTATGTTATTGACAAATAGTGTTTCTCCTTTTCCTTTAAATGTTATAGTATTTGTACTTGATGTTCCACCAATAAAAGGAATACTAATTTGTTCAGAATATGGTCCAGAACCAGGAACTACTGTAAAAACCACAGGTCCATTAACACCACAACTCACATAATTTACAGCTTCTGTAAAAGTATTAAAATTAGTTCCACCTGTTGGCAAGCCTTTATTAATTGTATAGTTTCCTGAAACTCCAAGTGGCGTGTTCACTTGTATAGGGGCAGAGTAAGCTGTATTACCAGAACATGTAATAGCACATCTATAAAAACTACTTAAAGATTGAGTAACTGTTGCTGAAGATGCAGTTGCTGCTGTAATATTTGTCCAATTGGTATTATTGAGAGAAGATTGCCATTGATATGTTTGACCTAAGCCACTACTATAACCTGATAAATCTAATTGGAAAGGAACAGCTGAACACACATTTGCAACTGACGCTACAGTTGCACCTGCTATTGGTGCTGCATTACAAGGAATAGCAGATTCAAAAGTAATAGAACCCGTAAAAGAAGAATTGGGATACGATGAGTTTGGATAATTACCAGCAAAGCCAACATTATTAGCATTTGCCAAAATAAGGCTAACACTATCTTTTGTTAAAATATTAGGAGAACCAATGCCGCTATAAGCCAAGCCAGTAGTGCACTCTAAAGCAAAACGATAAGTTGTATTTGCAGGAATAACAAAATTTAGGTTAGAAAATATTGTGTTGTAGCCTGGAACCATATTCACAATGGTTGCAGTATCTCCACTTAATTTAGACCAAGCTGGTTGAGTAATTTGCCCTGGATTACCTGTTAATGATGTTGAAGAATACCACAAATAAAAACCAGCAGGGCTTGCAGGAAAACCTGGCCCAGCAGTAGACTTAAAATCTTCAATACTACGTAAAATAATATCGTGGCTATTTGCATTTTCTACTGCAAATGTAATTGTTGAGCCAGAGCCAATCCAAATATCACCAGCATAGCCAGTATTGCCTGGGGCAGCTGTTGTTATAGTAGTTGTTTGTGCATTGGCACTTGAGCAATACAACAAAATTGCTATTAGAAAGTGTGCAATTTTTTTCATTTTATGGTTTTATATTTTGTTATTTTAAGTTAACTATTTATTTAAAAGTAATGAAATACTTGAATATATGTTTATATAATATATCAATACCTAAACCATTAAAGTTTAGGTATTGATATTACAAAACATTAAAGAACTTTTATGTATTAGTTTTTAGTGTTTTACAAATTTTTTAATTGAACTTTCGCATCCATTTTCACAGTTTAATTTAATGGTATAATTACCTGTAGCAAGTTTGCTAATGTCAATTGTAACATTGTTGTCATTAACATTTAAGCTAATATTACTTTCTATAATTTTTTTACCGAAAATATCAGCAATTGCAATGGTTGCCTTACGATAATCAGGTGATGAAATAACAAGCTTCAAATCATTAATTGCAGGGTTTGGATACATTGCCACAATCTCTAAAATATTTGATTTTATTGATTTAATTAAAATGGTATTACTAAATGAGAATCTACCATTTTTATCAAGTTGTTTTAGCTTGTAGTAATTTATATTTCCAGTTGCATTAAAATCACTATAATTATAGGTTGTTATTGAGTTACTGTTTCCATTAACTGCTTTTGTTGGTATAAACCCAATATTTACAAAATTATTATTAATTCCTGTAGTTGATCGTAATAATTCAAACCCTAAATTATTGCTTTCTGTTACTGTACTCCATTGAATTTTATTAATGCTACCATTTTTTTCTCCACTTAATACAAGCCCAGTAATAGGTAGTGGAATACCAACAAATTCATAGCACCCAGCATCTGGTGTTGTATTGCTTCTTGGGTTATTATCAATATCTGTTGTTATACCAACTGGGGCTCCAATATTATCTGCTGCAATAGCTGTTGGCTTAAAATATGTATTAGAAATATTTGCAAAAACTGGATCTATGCCAACACTTGCTACATCATAAGGATTATTCTTTTTAGCTGCTTTCCATACTGCTAAACTTGAGTAATCAACTCCTTGTAACCTTCCAATAATATTTGAAGGGTCTGGTGACATATAAAGAATATTGTTGTTGCTGATAAAGCTAGAAGTGCTATCACCTATATGGAAACACCTATTAATGCCGCCACCATTTGTTGGGAAATAAAAAATATTATTTCTAAAGTCAACACCTGTTACATATGAGTTTTGATAATATCCATAAACGCTACCTGTAGTTGATGGATTTTCGAATAATAAAGTGTTATGATACATTTTTAAATGGTTCGTTTGCGAAATGTAAAAACCATATTGGCTTCCAGAACCATTCATATTATACACTTGATTATTAATAATTTTATTTTCGTTGCCTTGTGTTGCTTCTGCTGTTATATAAAAACAGTAAGTATTTGCCGTACTACCAGTTAATGCATCAAATAAATTGTGAATTTTATTTCGTTCAATCACAGCTGCATAGCATCCTTTGTATAAATAAATTCCCATTGCTGCAAATGCTGTATTGTTTCTTGTTGGTCTTGAAATATCATTATCAGAAACAACTAAACCCGTTGATTGATACCCAAGATAAAGTGCAGCACTATAGTAGTCTTGAATTTTGTTTCGTTTTATAATGTTGTTATTGTTTTGACCTGCTGTAAATTGTGTTCCAAATAAATAAATGCCATAGTTACCACCAATTACAGTGTTGTCAATTATATTGTTGCCATTACCATTGTTTCCTGAGCTACCTGTTCCTTTAAATGAATTATTCATTACAATACCCATATAAGTTGTGGAGCCATTATTTGCCCTTGCGATAACTGTAGATTTACGAATAATATTACTATCAGCTTGGTTAATAAATAATATTCCCCAACCATAAGTTCCACCAGTTACATCAATGGTTAAGCTATCAATAATAATATGGTCAGCACCATCTAACATAATACCAACAGGATTGTTTTGATCGAAAGATGTGTAAGAAAGTGTTGCTCCATTGCCTTTAAAAGTAATAGTGTTGGTTGCAGATGTTCCATTAATTTGAGGTATAGTAATATGTTCATTATATGGTCCACTGCCAGCTACAACGTTAAATGTAATTGGACCTGCAATCCCACATTTTAGTGCATTGACTGCATCATTAAAACTATTAAAATTTCCACCACCAGTTGGTGCTGCATTATTGATTGTATAATTACCAGATAGTACTAGAGATGTGTATACTAATACTGCATTTGAATATACTACCGCACCAGCTCCACACTGTATAGCACATCTATAATATAATGAACTTGAGTGTGATGTAGCAATTTGAGGGGCTGTAAGTATGCTTCCAACATTTCCCCAAGTAGCATTATTTGCAGATGATTGCCATTGATAAGTTTGACCTGCTCCAAAACTATTTCCCTCTAACTTTAAATTAATTGACTTGCCAGAACATACATCTGTTTTAGAAGCAATAACAACACCTGTTACAGGCGGATTTGTGCAAGCAGGAATTGTAAATTCATAAGCTCCAGGATCTGGAAAATTACCCCTGCTTGCATTAGTTATATCTGATGTTAGACTTAAGTTAGCACCTATATCATTTATTGATGGAGCTGATGGTGTATAATCAAAAGTTGCAGCATTTAAAAACAATGGATCTGCAAAAACCGATAATTGGTCTAGTGTATTATTGCTTGATGCTTTCCAATCGGCAAGTGAACCAAATTTTGCAGTTCCAATTGTAGCAAAATTCGTATCGTTACTATTAATACAGCTGTAGTAATAAGCATTATTATTCATTGCAACTGAGGCCGCCAATTGAATATTCACGCATCGCCTAGCACCAACTCCATTACGTGTCATATACACAAGATTATTATTGAAACTAACACCACGAACATAAATTGAACCAATTTGCCAAAAACCAAAAGCTTCACTATTTGATGGAGCTTGATCATCTATAATTATGCTATTATGATAAATCTGTATATTATCTCCGTTAGTTGTAATTCCAAATAGTGAACCACTACCATTCATATTATAAATAACATTATTTATTATTTTATTTTCTTTTCCAATTGGTGCAGATGCAGCTATAAAAATACCATCACAAGTTGCAGTATTACCAATCATAGCATCAAACAAATTGTGTATTTTATTTTTTTCAACTAATACACTTTCACAACCTGTACTAATCCAAATTCCACCACCTAAAGCTGGATAAGAATTCGTTCTTGTAGGACGTGTAATATCATTTTTACTAATAACCAAATCCTGTGTTTGATGACCTGCATATATACCCCAACGATAAAAATTTTTGATAGTATTTTCTGCAATCTTATTTCCTGCATTTTGCACGCCAGCACCGAATAAATAAATACCATATTCTCCCCCATTAATTGTGTTGTTGATGATTTGATTGTAGCTACCATTACTACCTGGAATTCCAAACGAACTAGTTGCAATTGTAGTGCCCCCGTTAAAAATTATACCAATGTTGTTACAATCGGTTGTCGTTGAACTTGCGTCTGTTGATATAGTGCATTTGCGAATAATATTGCTGTCTGCTTGATTGGTAAATAATATACCCCAACCATATATTGCAGCAGAACAATCAATATTTAAGCTATCGATAATAAAATGATCTGCATCATTCAATGTTAATACAGCTCTTTTATCTGTAGCAGCAAAATCATAAATTAGTTTTTCTCCGTTTCCATTAATTGTTACCGTGTTTATGCTTGATGTGCCACCAATAAAAGGAATAACAACTTGTTCGTTATATGGTCCAGAACCTTGAACAATATTAAATACTACTGGCCCATTGATTCCACAACTAATATGATTAATAGCAGCAGTAATAGTTTGAAAATTGTTAGCACTTGCAGGTTGTGCTGCATTAATTGTAAATGTACCTGAAACGCCAGTAGTTGTTAAAACTTGTATAGGGGTTGAATTAGATGAATTGCCCGAGCAGGTAACACGACATCTATAATAATTGCTAGAAGATTGATTGGTTGTAAGTGTTGGCAATGTTGCACCAACAATATCTGACCAACTTGTACCATTAGATGATATTTGCCATTGATATGTTTGATTTGCAGAGAATGAGTTGCCAGAAATGCTTAATGTAAAAGGAACATTTTTGCAAGTATTAGTAGAGGTTGAAATCGTGTTGCCAGCAACAGGTGGAGATGTACAAACAACAGTTGAATTAAAAGTAATAGAACCTGTAAACCAAGCTAGATTTATTTGAGAGTATGGATAAGAACCTATCCAACCAACTTCTTTGCCATTAATAGTGGCGTTACCAGATAATAAATTTACACCATTAGCAGATATTGTACTTGGACTTGCATAATAAGTAGTTTGCCCTGCTAATAAAAAGCCTCCGCTAAAACCTAGGCCATTAGTAGATTGTAATGCAAAACGATAGGTAGTATTTGCAGGTATTGTAAAACCTAAAGTAGAAAATAATGTATTATAACCATTGGCCAAAGTTGTGTAAGCAACTGAATCTATTTTGCTCCAACTACCATCATTTAAAGTAGCAGTATCTGATAATGAAATTGCAGAATACCACAAATAAAACATTCCATTGTTTGCTGGTTGAATAGGGCTCATTACAGATTTTACTGTTTCTAATCCATTTAATTTTATTGCATAACTATTCGTGTTTTGTAAAGCAAACGATATAAATGTGTTTCCCGCTATGCCATTTGCTGCATCATATCCTGAACTGGCAAATTTAGCAGTAGAAATAGTAGTTTGTGCATTTATATTAAATGCATATGCAACTAGCATAATTAGTGAGATGAAAATCTTTTTCATTGTTTTTTTTTGAATATAGCTGGTAAAAATGTTATTTAAAATATACTTTAAAGATTGATTTAATTGATTTTTATGAAGCTTTCTGTAGTAGTATTTTTATCAGTATCAACAATACTTATAAAATAATTTCCTGCATCTAGTTTGTTTGTTTTTACTGCAAATTGATTATCGCCTTGTTTTAGTGCTAATTCCATTATTTGAACAGTTTTTCCTGCTGCATTTGTAACTACAATTGATACATTTTTGTTAGATGGAGATGCTATCGATATTGTCAAAGCATTTTTAACAGGGTTTGGATACAGTTTATTGATAACAACATCACTAATTTTTAAACCTTTTATAAAAATAATATTACTGTATTCAATACTTCCATCTTTTGCAACTTGTTTTAATCTATAATAACAGTTAGTGTTTAAGCTATTTTTATCTGTAAAAAAGTAGCTCAATGTATTTGAATTACTAGAAGAAGCCTTAGAATTTAATGAACCTATTTTGTTAAACTCAACACCATTAACACTTTTTTCTACATCGTAATATTCTACACCAATTTCGTTTGTTACAATCCATTTTAATTGATTAACATTTCCAACTTTTTCGCCACTAAATTCAATAGATTTATATGGAAGTATGTTACTATTTATTGATATGTTATCTAACCCAATGTCTGATATTCCAAAATCTCGACCAACATTAAATCTAATAACTGTAGTCGCAGATGCTGAATTAAAATCAACAATTCTAGTTGTCCAACTACTATTGATAGACAAATGTGCTTTGTCAATTTTTGTAAAAGTTAATCCAGCATCTGTAGATAGGTAAACCCTCATTGAATCATTACCATCAACATTCATAAAATCGTATGTTAAACGTTTTGCAGCAACGCCATTAGAGCAATCTAGAAATAAATCTAAATTTCCTTCTTTGTAAAATGTTCCCTGTGAAGTATGAAATCTTGCAGAATAATTTCCTGCTGATGCAGCTGGAGAATAAGCACTATAGGTATTAACTGTCCAGTTTGCAGATACTCCATCATCATTTCTTCTCCAGCTTGCATCACCTGTTGTTGGGTTGTTTCTCCAATTTTTAGTTGGAGTGCATCTGCTACCACTACCACCACAACCATCTTGCCAAGTAGTTTCAAAACTTTCTGTAAATGGAATTACTGCATAAATGGGAGCATTTAAATCTACCATAACAGGCACAGAATAACTATATAATCCCGAAGTGGCACAGGTAGTTTTTCTGCGATAATATTTTGTTACAACTTGCGATACTGTATCATTATTTTTTTCATGATTGGCAATGTTTATCCAACTTCCACCAATTGCAGAGTCTTGCCATTGATAGCTTAAACCAACTAAGTTAGAAGATGCACCACTTACAGATAAATAAATAGGTTCGTAGTGGCAAACACTAGCGGCAGAAGCTTCTGTTATGCCAGCAACTGGCGTTGCTGAGCAAAGAATTCCAGATGTTATTTTTAAAACATAATCTTCTGTTTCACCAGAGCTTAAACCTCTGCAAGGTTGATATGCAAGGAATCCTGCATCTACTCTAATTCTCATTCCAATATATCCCAAAGCGGTGCTTGACACTGATATTAATGTGCTTATTGTTGTTGCTCCTGCTGGTATAGCAAACGCTTGATATTCGCTAGCTTCGTAAACTCCATTATTGTTCCAATCTATAAAAACGCCAGCACTATTGGGTTTAAGGTTGGTTGTGATAGTTATTGTATACGTTACTGATTGTGCCAATTCTGGAGCAAGTGATGTATCGTTATAAATTGAGTATGCGTAACTTGGCGTAGCATTAATACCTGGATTGCTGTTAACATACGAAAGGGTATTGCCTGTAATAGCAACAGTTTCTATACTTGGATTATTAACAACAGTTGAAGGAAAATGTAATGTAGTTCCATTATTTGGACTGCAAGTACAATTAAAATTAGAGTTTAATAGAATATTAATTGTTGATGAATATGCAATGTTACTACCACATATTATTTTTCTACGAAAACGGGTAGGTGTTGTAATTCCATAGATATAACAGTTTTTTAATGTTGCTTTATAAACTGGTTGCCAAGTCTGACCATTGTCTATCGAACTTTCCCATTGATAAGTAACTACAGTGCTATCTGTTGCATTTACTGTTGTTAAATAAAAAGGAGTATTTGGGCAAATTAAAGTGTCAGTACTTTTTGCTATACCACCATTTGGCATTCCATTACAAGCATCACCTGAAACAACTTTAAAAAGATAATCTTCTGTTTCTCCATTATTAAATAAAGTACAAGGATTTGAATAGTTAAATGCAGTTGTGCTGGTTCTAATTCGCATCATTGTTAAACCAAGTGGTGCAGTGGCAGCAATATCAATGGTTGTATCAGCTTGTGTTGAATCTGTTGCAAATTTAATTTGCTTGTACTCTGAGGAATCAAATAATCCATTATGATCCCAATCTATCCAAAAACCAGCACCAACAGGAGTTGTATTTGTGTTGATAGTTAATTGATATGGCTGTGCTTGTTTTAGTGTTGGAATTGCACCTGCTGTTGTATCTAAAAAAGCAGCATAAGCATAATTAGGTGCAGGATTAAACCCAGCGTGATAGTTACTGTAATTAGCACCAACTCCTTTAATTGAAACAGTTTCTATTGATAAGGTTGAACTAATGTATAACCCAACACCAGTTTTGGGGCTGCAATAACATTCATAAAACGGTTTAACATAAATAAATACTGGAGCAGAATAACTAGACACCCCAGAACAAGATATTTTTCTTCTAAAATATGTGCTTGCTCCAATACCTGTTGTAAGGTTATATGAAAAGGAATTCGCAGTTGGTATAGAATCGTAATTAATACCATCTACAGACTCTTGCCATTGATATGTTAAACCTGCACCATAGCTAGAACCTGTGATATATAAATTAATTGCATCATTAGCACAAACAGTATCTTTTGAACTGATGGTAGTGCCACCAATTGGCGTTCCACTACAAGTGTTTGAATAGGTGAATACAAAAGTGATATCTGGTCTTGTGGTAGCTTTTGCTAGGTTTTGAGTATTAAGGGTATTACATAAATTGCCTAAATTGTTTGAGCGATAAGTGTGAGAGGCGTTAAATGGTAAATTAACCGTCCAAGCTGTGCTTAGGTTATAAGAATAATCTTGTAATGTATCATTCCTTTCTCGCCCATTGCAGATATCAACAACAATATTATCAACGCCATTCCAAATAAATGGGGAGGAAAGAACAAATTCATTTAATCCTAAAGTTGGTACATAATCAACTGGGCCAAACAATGATGCTTGAAACATAGTTTCCCAACTTGTTAGTGATAATGATGCTGTGGAAGTTCCTGCAATTGAAATGCTGTATTGACCAATATCGCCTGTAAAATTATTTAAGGCTGTAACATTGAATTTAATTGAACTGATAGTTCCTGCTGACATTCCCATTGCTTGCAATTCAGCAGCAAGGTATAAATATTGAGAACGATTGCCCTCGTAATAATCAGGAATGGCACAAGGATAGTTTGTGTTGATATTACTACCTTGGTTACTACCAATAGTAAAATTGGTTTGAGCAAACAGTAAAGTTGTTACTAATAAAAGGGGAAAAAGAAATAGTAAATTTTTATTCATATTTCAAAAAATGTAGTCACCTAACAAATTTACTTGCGAATACCTTACATAAAAATGGTAACTTATTAAAACTATAAGTGTATTTATTGAATCAATCACTTGAACGATTAAAAGCATATTTAAACTGTTTTTATACTAAACAATATCGTTTTAAATTATAAGTTCTATTTTTACGTGTACAATAATTATCTATTGATGAGATGTTTACTCAAACATATTTTAAGGGCGTTTTGTTTAATGATTTGCTTGTGCTTTTCTTGTGTTTTCAATAACATATTTGCTCAAAAAAACGAGTATAAAAAAACAATTGATTCATTGGTAAAAGTCTCAAAAGATATTCAATATAAAAACCCAGATTCTGCCATCATTTTGTTCAGCAATCTTGCTAATTACTATAAGCTCGATAATAATTTAAATGAATACCATATTACCCAATCTAACATTGCAAATTGCTACTTAATTCAAAAAAATAATAACGAGGCTTTAAAAATTTATATTGAATGTTCTAAGTATTTTAAAGAGAAAAATGATAGTGTACATCTATATACTGTTTATTCAGGAATAGCAGGAATTTATTATAATTTAAACGATCGCCAAAAAATTGTTAGCTATCTACAAATGGCAACTCAGATATGTAATGTTAAAAAATTTCCAAATTTAAAATTCATTGCAGTTGTTAATTTAGGTAACTGCTTTTCAATGGCAAAACAATATGATTCTGCCTTGCATTGCCTTAACCAAGCAAAAGATATTTTGAATCTAATCAAGGATCCTATTTATGCCTATCAACTTAAAATTCAATTTGCTTCTTTATATTATGCCACACACAAATACAATTTGGCTATTGAAAATGCCTTGTATGCACTAAAATCAAATAATAATTTTGATGCTAGGCTTACAATGACTGCTTATAATTTACTGGGATTATGCTATTTAGATACAAAGGATTTTAAGAGAAGTCGTCTATACATTGATTCGTCAATTGTAATAAGTAAAAAAATAAATGCTCAAGCCGATACCTATGAATTTCTTCTACAAAGGGCAAAACTAAATGAAGCTGAAGGGGATTTTAAAAATGCATCTAATGATTTACATCAAGTACTAAGTATTAAGGATAGTTTATTTGAAATCAATAAGACAAATCTAACAAAAGAGTTATTAATCAAATATGAAACAGAGAAAAAAGACTATCAAAACAAATTATTAGAAATTGAAAACAGCAAAAGAAACGCTATTATAAAGTGGCAAAGAGTTTTGATTTTCTTGGTGGCAATATTATCTATAATAATTTTTGTCATTTCATTTTTTTACTTGAGGTATAGAAATAGACAACAAAAAAGGGTAATAGAAAAAGATAAAATAGATGCCGAATTAAAAGCACTAAAAGCTCAATTAAACCCACACTTTATTCAAAACATTTTTCAAATCATAACCAATCAAGTCGAAACAAATCCTGCAGAAGTAGCAGGCTTTCTGCAAAAAACATCAAATTATTTCAGAAGCGTTTTAAATGGCACAGATATAAGCATTCAAAGTTTAGAAGACGAAATTCTATTTACAGAAGAATATCTGCAATTTCAGCAATCTATTTTCGATAGTAAATTAACTTATGAAATTCAATTAGCAGATGATGTTGACAGTTTTGGTATCATGGTTCCAGCAATGTTGTTGCAGCCTTTTATTGAAAACAGCATTAAGTACGGCTTACAGTTGAATCAAAAACCTATGCACATAAAAATTAGCTTTGAAAAAGAGGATGATTTCTTAAATATCACTATCATTGACAA
>JBMLRA010000366.1:3772-28455 GCA_049241265.1 Chitinophagaceae bacterium | reverse complement strand
TGCAAAAAAATATTCTCATTAAACAGTGTTATATCTTATGAAAATGGATTTCTAAATGCCAAAGAAGCTATAAATTTTTTAGATGATAATAAGGTTGATTTAATTTTTTGTGATATTGAAATGCCTGTTTATAATGGGTTGTGGCTTGCCAATAATTTACCATATTCTATACCTATTGTTTTTATAACTGCTCACACAGGTTTTGCTGTTGGTGCATTTGAAGCTTGTGCTTTGCATTATCTTATAAAACCGTTTACAATTGAACATTTGAATCTTGTTATTGAAAGGTTTCAAAGCCAGCACTCGAAACAAACTTTTTCAAAAGATCAGGTTGCACAATTTTACAATAATTACCTTCCACAAAATAGCCAAACACAACCTACAAGAATTTACATTAACAATATTGGCAAAATAATTATAATTAATTTAAGTGAACTTATGTACTTAAATGGCGTAGGTAATTATACTAAATTTTATATGTCTAATGGAGATATTCACACTAGCAGTAAAAGCTTAAAAGTATATGCCGATGCTTTAGAATATAATAGCGATTTTATAAGAATTCATCGAGCTCATTTGGTGAACAAAAGAAATGTAAAGCAAATCTTAAAAACCAATCAACAACAATGGTTTGCGGAGATGACTAATGGCGAAAAACTTGAACTCTCTAAGGGTAGAATAAATGAAATACTTGAGCAATTACAAGCTTAGTTTTAATTTAACACAATAGATTTTAATCATACTTACAAATTATTTCAGTAGCTCTAACAACTATTTCATATAGTCATACTTTTAATTTACTCATTAAAACGTGGCTTCAATAACTCAAAATGTGTTTTCAATAATTAGGAATGTATTTGCTATGCTAATGTATAAAAACAAAGGAACTTAGCTAAATCATTTTATTAAAAACAAAACACAAAAGTTTATGAAAACAATTTACCAAAAATTGTGGATGCTCTTGATTGCTGCATCGATTTCGTTAACTGTTTCTGCTCAAAATCAGGTAACAGTTACTTCGTCTGGTGGCACAAGTACGGCTGATTACACCGATCTTGCTTCGGCATTTGGTGCAATTAATGCTGGAACCCACACAGGAACAATTAATGTAGCTATCAACCAAAGTACAACAGAGCCAAATGGTTTTGCAGATACTTTATACAGCTCAGGAACATTAAATGCCAATTACACATCTCTTAAAGTTTATCCAACAGCAGTTGTTACGGTTTCTGGTAATCCAGGTGCAGGACGTGGCGTTGTTGAACTTTTTGGTGCTGATAATGTAACCATTGATGGTAGTTTAAATGGCACTGGAACAGACAGAAGTTTAACTTTTGTTAACACAAGTACCAACACACTTGCTTTTACTTCGGTAATTAGAGTTTGTAATAATATGGTTGCAGGATTAAACTCTTGCGATAATATCACTATTAAGAATTGTATTTTAAATGGAAATGTAACTGGTACAGCTGGTAATAATTCTAGCGTAACAACTACTTCAACATCTGCTTGGACGTCTTGGGGAATTAGCGTTGCTTATGTTTCTTCATCTATTATTGCTCAAACTAAAATAGTACCTGCAACTGCGGTTTCTCAAACAATGGCACAAGACGCAACTTTTGGTGGTAGTGCTGCAATGACTTGTTCAGCAAACAATTTTGTTGCAACTAACAATAAAATTAATTTAGTTGGGCGTGGTATTCAATTTGTGGGTAATGGAACTTATGCTTTTGTTTCTTCAAACTCAGTTACAATAACAGATAATGTTATTGGTTCTGATACACCACTTTCAGACTTCACTACGCTTCCAGTAACAAATGCTAATTATTCAAATACAGTTTATGGAATTGGTATTATGGTTGCAGGAGCAAACAGTGTATTAATTTCAAGAAACACTATACAAAATATAATATCCTACACTGCAAATACTTTAATTGGAATTAATTTGAATGGTGCATCAGGTTCTGGTGCTACTTCACCAATGGGTTCTATTGTGGTGAGTAAAAATATCATTAAAAATATTTATCAAAACTCTAACACTACAGCAAGCACAAACACAGCAAAAGGAATTGTGATAAATTGTGCAAATGGTAGCTTTTATTCAACAGCACCTGTAGCTACTGATAGTAATATTATTACTAACGTAAGATGTTTTAATGCTGGTTCAATCTTAGGGATTGATGTACCTGCAGTGTCAAACACTAATGCAGGATCAACAGTAACTAGAAATGTTATTTCAACTGTTTATGGTAATTACAATACTGGTACATCGTCTGGAAATCAGGTGGTTGGTATTAGATTTGCAAGTGGAAACGGTCTTATTTGTGCTAATAACAGAGTTAGTGATTTATTGATTGCTGGTAACGTTGCAAACTTTGGTGCAACATCAACATCTGCTGGTGTTTTTGGCATTCAAAATACAGGTGTAAACAATGCTAAAGTATATCACAACTCGGTTTATTTAAGTGGTGCTTTATTTAATGCAACAACTGCCAGTAGAATTAGTGCTGCTTTTTCTATAACAGCTAACACTATTACAGGTAATGATGTTAGAAATAACATTTTTATGAATAAAATTACTGGTGGTACAACTTCAGTAGCACACGTTGCAATTTCATTACCAGCAGCTGCAACAGTTCCATCTTCAATGAACTTAACATTAAATAACAATGCTTATTATTGTGGTACAACTGCTGCTTCCCAAGGTATTGCTCAGTTTGGTTTTACAGCTGGAACGACTTATTTCAATGGAACAAATTTCGCTGGCTTTAAAACTTTAGCTGCTACTTTCTCAAGTGCTGGAAATAATAATAGTGCATCTTTTTCTGACAATTCTGGCACATCTCCATTTACTTCAGATTTACATACTAGCCCTTCAGGTGCTACTCAATTAGAATCTGGTGGAGCAACTCTTACAGGTGTAACAAGCATTGCAACAGATATTGATGGTGATGCAAGACCAAATGGCACTGCACCTGATATGGGAGCTGATGAATTTAATGGTACTTTATTAGATTTAGTAGCTCCGCAGATTTCTTATGCTGCATTTAGTTCTGTTTGCGACCCAACAGGTACGCCTTCTCGTACAGTTTCTGGCGTAGTTATTACAGATGCTACTGGTATTGCAACGTCTGGTGCTAATATGCCAAGAATTTATTATAAAAAAGGAGCAAGCTCAACATTTAGCTATGCTAATTCTGCTGCAGGTTCTTTATCAAGCGGTAATGAATATAACGGTTCTTGGAGTTTTGTTATCGATTACACAGGTTTAGGTTTAGCTAATGGTGATAGCGTTTTCTATTTTGTTACAGCACAAGATATAGTAGCTACACCAAATATTGGAACATATCCTGTTGGTGGCGTACTTACAGATGTTAACACTTTAACAACTGCCCCTGCTACTCCATTTAATTACAGAGCTGCTACTTTATCTGGAACTTATAATGTTGGCCCTGGCTTTACTGGTCAAGGTTATTCAACTTTATCTGCTGCTATCAAAGCATATAATGGTAGTTGTTTAGGTGGTCCTGTTGTATTTAACTTAATTAGTAGTTCATATAGCACTACTTCTGATACGATTCTTGCTAATCCAAATGCAAGTGCAATCAATACTTTAACTATTAAACCAACACAAGTAAATACAGTAGTTACTGGTAACTCAGGCTCTATTAACGCAGTACTTCTCTTAATGGGTGCAGATTATGTTACCATAGATGGTTCTATAGGTTCAACAGCAAACTCAGTTTGTTCTCCAAGTACAAGAGCGTCTAGAAACTTAACTTTTACTAATTCATTCTCAAGTTCACAAACAACGGGAGCAGTTATCTGGTTGTGCAATACGGCTGCTGGTGACCCTGCAACTAATAATAAAATTATTAACTGTAATATTACTGGTACATATAATTCTAGTTTTGGTGGTGTAACACAGGTAGGTATTGGTTGTGCTGGACCAGGTACAAATGGTGCTGGTCAATTAATTACTACAAATGGGGTTAACCAAAACTGGGGTAATGGTAATGTTAATAATCAATACATTAATGATAGCATATCAACTTGTGCCTTTGGTATTTATACAGCTGGTGCAAATGCTAGTAATAAAAATACAGGTACAATTATTAGCCAATGTGTAACAGGAAAGTCTCCTAATAATCTATACAGGGGTGGAATAAGTGCCAACTTCGAAGATGGAATTACAATAAATGGTAATACAATCAATGTAATTAATGTAACAGCTTTAAACTTCCCAAATGCCGCTTTTGGTATTTCTTTAGGCTATGGACCTGGTAATTCAGGAATCTTAACTTCACAGTCTTCTGGAAATGAAGTTACAAATGCTACTGTTACAAAAAACACTATTGATAGTTTGTATAATTCTAATTATCCTGGTGGAACTAGCACAACAGCAATAGGCATATTCCTTGCTACTGGTGCAACAGGCACTTCATCTATTTCAAACAATATTATTAAAAACTACGCCAATAACGCGTCTTTTGGTAATTCTACAGATATATGCTCTGGCATACACATCAATGGTGGGGCTGCTACAGTAAATGTATATCATAATACTATCCATACTGCAAATCTTAGTGCTGCATCTGGTGGCTTTTCTACCAATGGTGCAACTTTTGGATTCTCGTTAGCTAACAATGCTCCTATTGTGCGATTGAGAAACAATATTATCTCTGTTAATGCTGCTGGATATACTAACAGAAATACAGCTATTGGTCTTGGTTACGCCTTGCCTGCGAGTAATTTTACTTCTAGCAATAATAATTTGTATGTCTCTGCTGGTTCTGGAGCTGGTACAAGTACTGGTGCAACAGCTATTGCTCAAACAACCTCATTAACAACAACTTCACCTGTGTATCATACATCATTATTTGCTTGGCAGACAAACTCTGGTCAAGATGCAGGTTCTGTTAATGTAGTACCAGCGTTTGTTTCATCTACAGATTTACACTTAAGTACTTCTGCCAACTGTTCGTTAATAGGTGCAGCGGCTCCTGGCTTAGTATCAGACGATATTGATTGTACAACTCGTACTTTAAATATCATTGGTGCAGATGAATTTGCAGCATCTACAATTAGCATCGCCACTACATCAACAAGTGTTTGTAGCGGTGTTAATACAACCTTTACTGCAAGTGTTGTAAATGCAACATCTCCATCTTATCAATGGAAGAAAAATGGTATTAATGTTGGTACAAACAATGATAATTACGTAGATGCTTCTTTAGCAAATAATGATGTTATTACTTGTGTGTTAACAAGTTCATCTTGCAGCCCAGTAAGTAATAGTATCACAATGTCAGTTACACAAACAGTTACTCCATCTGTGTCAATTTCAACAGCAAGTAATAATATTTGTAGTGGTAATGCTACTCAATTTACTGCTACTGCAACAAATGGTGGCTCGTCTCCAATATTTACTTGGAGGAAAAATGGTTCAAATGTTGGTAATGGTTCTACAATTTCATTCTTGGGAGGAACACTAAATAATGGAGATGTAATAACTTGTGTTTTAACAGCCAACAACTCTTGCCAAACAACTACTACAGCTAACAGTAATCCAATTCAGTTAACTGTAAATCAAAGCCCAACTATAACTCCAATTAAAAATCAAAATGGTGCATCAATAACAACTGCAAATATTTGTAGTATAGGTAGTGCTGGTACAGTTCGTTTTGGTTCTGCAACTCCTTCTGGCACTTGGAGCAGTAGTAACACAAATGTTGCTACTGTAAACAACCAAGGGTATGTTACTGCAAATAACAATGGTACCACTACTATTACTTATACATTAACTACAGCTAGTGGTTGTCAATCGTCTGCTAGTGTTATGGTAACAATAGCAGCAGTTACACCACCAGCTACAATTACTGGCGTAAATAGTGTTTGTGCAGGATCTAGTATAACATTAAGCAATTCAACACCCAATGGTGTATGGAGTACAGCTCAAACAAGTCAAGCTACAATAAATGCTAGCACTGGTGTTGTATTAGGTAAAAGTGCTGGTAATATAATTGTAAATTATACTATTTCAAATGCACAAGGCTGTAGTGCTGTAGCAACAAAAAATATTGTTGTAAGTGCAATGCCAGCAGTCCCAACTGTTGCTTATGCACCAGGAACTGCTTTAACAGGAAGCAACTCAATATTTGGATCAGGTGGTTTTTGTGTAGGCAAAACATTTACACTTATTGGTTCTCCTAATACTAGTGGTACAGGAAGTTGGTTAGCAAGTGGTGCTGCTAGTATTGGTGCTACTACAGGGATCGTTTCTATTAATTCTGCAGGTCCTGGAACAATAACATACACATTTACGAATTCATTAGGTTGTGCAAATAGCAGAACATTAGCAAGTAATGGTGTAACTTGTGCTGCAAGAATGTCTAACATTAACGAACAATTAGTAACAAACAGCGATTTTGTAATTTACCCTAATCCTGCACGTTCATTTGTTAGTTTACAAGTTGAAAAACTAATAGGTACTGGAAGTATTATATTATCTGACCTTTATGGCAAAACAATAACAACACAATCGTTAAGCATAGGAAATAATATGGTAGATATTAGTAAACTATCTAAAGGGATGTACTTTGTTAGTATGATTACCTGCGAGGGAAAAACTACAAAAAAATTAGTGGTTGAATAAAGACGTTAAAGTAAACTCTTGACCTCATTAAAAAGCCTCTTAAGTAATTACTTAAGAGGCTTTTTAATGATTAGATTAAATACCTTCAACTACTCTATTTTGCTGCTCTCTACGATTAATTATTGATTTAATAGTATAATAAAATAGTGCCATCATTACTGCAAACAATATAGTAAAACCCCAAGTTGTAGTGTGTTGAAATGGATGCATAATTCTTTGTATCGATGCGTCAAATAATCCATCAATATCTGTAATAATATCCCAACTGTTAAAACGCAAAAACCTTCCTATATAAATTCCATAACTGCAAAGTACAAAACTGCTAAGTACAATTATTTTTACAACCAAAGGTCTTAAGTGTAGCATCAAAAAATGCTCTACTTGTATTAGTGATATTAATCCCAATATCAAACCATTCCAAACAGCACTAATACATATTAACAAATCAAACCAATAAGGTATTGGAGGACGTTCAACATAATGAAATAAATCTGTTATTATGTATGGTGCATTAGGATAAAATATTAACCAAGACAACAAAATACATATTGACTTAAAGTTAATACCACTTTGCTTTACAAGCATATTGCTAAACAACAAAGGCATTACAGCTAGAAAAGTATTCCAAGCAAAAAAGATATAGGTCAATTTATGAGTTAATATAATTCTAATACTTAGTAAAAGCATTGCAAATGCTATAGAAAGTATCAGCATTTTGTTTATAGAGGAGATTCTGTTTTTCATTTAAAAAATCTTAGGTAAAAAAATAATACTACCAATTAATATGCTAACAGTAGCAGCCAAAAGCACAGCTGCTGCAGCAACATCTTTAACTATTTTTATTGTGGGATGATATTCTTTTTGCACCAAATTGCTAAGGTTTTCAATGGCGGTATTCAGCATTTCTAAACCCATAACAAATCCAATGCACACTAATACAACTATCCATTCAAATGTGTTTACTTTTAACCCAACTGAAAGTGCAATAATCACAGTTGCAACAGCTAATTGTATTATTCCATTGATTTCGTTCAGAAAGAAATATTTCATCCCACTAAAAGCATTTAAAATAGCTTCTAAAAAACTGTTATTCTTTTTCATTATTGAGGAATGATGTTTAACTGATTAAATTGTTGTAATGGTTTACTTGAAACAATCAATTTGCCAAGTGTTTTATGGTATTTGCTATTCATTTTTATACAATACTTTTTAAAATTTATTCCACCAGCTTTAAACAAATTTTTATGTGCAGCCCATACTATCATTGATGTTGAAAAGAAAAATAACTTATAGAAATAGAAAGATGCCAGCTTTAACAAATTGGGTTTTGCATTAAATATGATTTGCATTCTTTCTTTTTGAAACTTTATATGTGGTGCTTCATCAATTAAAATATCAGTACATATCTCTTTTAACAAATTACAACCAGTAGCATCCTTTAAGCATTGATAAAATACTTGTGCAGCACTTTCTACAGTTATCACTGCCAATGTCCAAAACTCCATACTAGTGTTAAAATATCTTACTTTTCTAAACATGGTATCACCAAGGTCTTTATTAACTCGTGGCTGCTTTATAGCATCTAAATATTTACCTAAATTATTACCGTGCTTTTGTTCTTCTTTAATAAAAAGCTCAACAGCAGTAATGTATTTATCGTCCTTTATTTTTTTAGAATATACTGTGCTTGCCTTTATTAAGTTTTTTCCTTCTGACGATTCGCCAAGTTGCCAAGCCTGTAAAGATTTCAATATTGGTTTTAACTCATCTAAAGTAATTGTGGGTGCTTGATTCCAGTTGATTCTGTGTTGTTGACTATTCAATTTAAAATAATCAATCCATTGTTGTGATGATTTCATTTTTCATATTTTAAACTACATCATTCAGGGATTAAAACCTGAATGATGTAGCTGAATAATAACTATTGCTTAATATCTTCTGTGCCATACCAATTTATTTTTCTGCTGCCAAACATTATTAATGCAAGAATGATAAATAAGCCAATGCTACCAACAAGTAATGCTGCATCTTCTAACCTAATTAAAACAAAAATGAATGCATATAAACAAGTTAATAAGCTACCAAATACACTAGCTGTTTTAAAACTTTTAAAGTGGCTTTTTGCATAAAGTGTAATGAGTGAAACTGTTGCTAGTGCTGCTATTAGATAAGCATAATCAAACAAAATAAATTCACTTATTGATAATAATAAAGTAAAAAATATAACCAATGCTATACCAATTAAAACATACTGCACAGGATGCATTGGTTTCTTTTGCATTAGCTCTATAATAAAAAACAAGGCAAAGGTTAAACCAATAAAAAGTATGGCGTATTTAACACTACGCATTGTCTTGGCATATTGGTCAGCAGGCTGCACCATACTTACTCCAAATGCCAAATTTTGTTTGTTGAAATTAAAGTCATTAATGGCTGTACCAAAAGGTAGATTAGCACTATTAAAATTCCATTTGGCTTGAAAGCCAGTCTGGTTAACCTCTCTAGTACTTGGTAAACTGTTACCATCAAATTTTGGATCCTTCCACGTAGAGTTAATAGAAAAATTACTATTACTACTTAAGGGAATAAAATGCAGTCGTTCGCTACCTTTTATTTTAAGCGACATATCGAAATTTAATAGCTTTTGCAAATCGTCTAAAGTTAAATTCACATTAGCAGACAATCCAATTGATTCAATATTTTTTGTAGTAGTTTCAGTTCTATTATATTCTTCTCCTGTTGCACTTGTTGGTACTGTTATAGTTTCTGTTTGCTTTGTTGGCAAGCCTGGCGATAAATCATATTTAACCCCATTAAAATTAATATTCAATCTTTCTTCAATACCTTTAAAGTCACTTAAATTATAGCAAATTTTTGCTTCGTTTAATTGCAATGATGAAGCTTCGATATCTTTTGGCAATTGAATTTTAAAGTTGCCATTAGTTTTTAAATCGCTTCTGTATAAAAGTATTTTGTATATAGAGCGAGGGCGAATTTCGGGAATGATAGTACCATTTACGTTGAGATTTTCAGGTATTAAAAACAAATCTTTTTTTACATACTCATCACCAATTTTTTCTTCATAAGGTATGTATAAATATGGCCCTGATAGGGTTTGCTGTGTTGACCATCCATTTGTAACTTCTTTAACAACGTCTTGCTGACGTTTTTCTCTTTCAGATACAATACCACTAACAAAGAAAGTTGGTATCAACATCAATAAAATCAATGCTCCTGTAACAATTCCTTTAAAAAGAGTTTTGTTTGATGTGTTGGGCTCTGGGTTTCTTTTCCTCCAATTTTCTGAAGGATTGATGTTGTCGTTTGTGTTTAGATTGTTGCCTGTGTTGTTGGCATCTTGAAATTGATTTTGTTCCATAAAATGGTTGTTTTGAGATTGAGAAAAATAGTTATTGATTAATTTATTATTAATTAAAATTGCTATGAGTGAGCATATAAAAAGTGTAAGAGAAACTGCTAGTATGTATAAAATGTTTTCAAAAAAACTAGCTGCATCATACTTGTTAGAAAAAATAAAACCACCAATAATGCCATATGGTGTTATGCATATAAAACAAATGAAATAGAGAAGAACCTTTTTAGTTTTTATAGAATAGTTTCTAGTATTTATCCAAGGAATGGTAAGCAACAAAACAATAAAAACAGGAATACTACCTAGCACTGCAAACACAAATGCAACTATTGAAAGTAACATCATTGTAACATCAATTGTTAATCCATACACAAGCCAACCCATTGCAAAAACTGCACAGGTTAAAAACCATATCGATGCTGCAATTCTTGTTTTAGTTATTAGACTATTCATTGTTTAATAAATTTGATATTCTTGGATAGAGGGATTTAAAACCTCATCAATTTCATTGCGAGTTTTATATAAACTTATCCAACCAGCAACTGTTGCTGCTAAAGGGAAAAGCATTAACCAGCCAGCATTCCAAACATTATTCCATACACCAAACACTTCTATTAATGTGTAGCCAAAAGCCACACCAATTGGAACAGCCACTATTAACAATAACCATTTTGTTTCAGTAATAATGTTGAGCTTTTTAACCAAAGAGAAGACTGAAGCATAAATAAGCCAAGCTGCAACGCCAAAGCCTACTGCTAATGCCAAAGAGTAGAAGTACATAAATGGAATTACAATAATTGGAATAGTAATTATTGCATAAACTAATACTGCTAAACTGAATGTTTTAAACGTTATTTTCATAATTAAAAGTGCTTTGATTTTCAAAGTATATGTGCAAAAAAATTATTTTGTTGCGTTAATCATTTTTTCTAAAGCTTCAATATGTTGCTTAAATGCTTTTTCGCCAACCTTAGTTGTAGTGTATGTTGTATTTGTTTTACGTCCAATAAAGCCTTTCAAAACTTTTATGTAGCCACTTTCCTCAAGTCCTTTTATATGGCTTGCCAAGTTTCCATCAGTTATTTGTAAAAGCTCCTTTAAATCATTAAAGTTTATTTCGTCATTAACCATCAAGGCACTCATTATGCCAAGCCTGATTCGATTATCAAAAACTTTATTTAAATTCAGTATTGGGTTCATTTTTTTACTTTAATGTTTTCGTCAAAACAGCCTAATTTCTTTCATATTTATTCCACATAAAAACACCATAAATAATATGCAGTATACCAAAACCAATTGCCCAAAAATACAATCCATATCCAATGAACCAAAGGTTTATTAAACCTAATAAAAGTTGCAAATAGCCCAAGTATCTCACTTCGCCAAGCGTAAATTTAGAAGCATTAACCAATGCCAGACCATAAAAAATTAAGCATCCAGGAGCAATTAATCCATAGGCTTCATTTTGTATTAGTTTCAATAAATAAATTCCCCCAGCCACCATTGGTATCAAAACATTTATTGCCAACCTTTTTGAAGTTGAGCCCCACAATGGAGTATTAGTTTTTTTACTACGTAAATAAGTAAAGAAAAAAGAAAATATAAATGCTGCCACAAATGTAATAATGGCAATATGCAATAGTTTGTTGCCCATAAATTCAGCAATACTTATGTTGCCTGTCCTTGTGCTATTGTACAAATTAGTGTCCAAATTAACTAGCTCTCTTCCTCCACTAATTACAATTACGTTTCTGGCAAAATATGCCCCCACTAAAGCACAAGCTCCTGCAGCAATACCACTTAATCCACTTAAACTAATAAATCGACTACTACGTTCCATCATTTGTTTGATGTGCTGTAAATCTTGTTGATGGTCTTGGTTTGAAATGTTCATAAAAGCACTTTGAAATACAAAGTAAACAATAAAATCAATACACGACAAATATTTTTTTAAAAATTATTATTGAAATGAAATTGCTTTTACTGGTTCAACCTTTTTTACAAGCAGTGTAGGAAGAATTAATGATAGAAAACAAAGCAGGAAGGTGCTAACACAAATAATAAGAATTTGCCACCAAACAATTTCAACTGGTGCATAAGCTACATAATAATTTTCTTCATTCATCGTAAACAAATGAGTTTGCTGTTGTAACACACACAAGCCAATGCCAATAAGCATTCCAATACCAACACCCATAAACGAAATAATGGAAGCGTAGTATAAAAATATTTTTTGTATAGTACTATTATTTGTTCCTAAAGCCTTTAATATCCCTATCATTTTTACTCTTTCTAATACTAGTATTAATAGACAAGTAATTAAATTAATGATAGCAACAATAGACATAATTACAAATACAATATTTCTGTTGGTATCTTGTACACTCAACCAATCAAAAATACTTGGATAAACTTCTTTAATAGTTTTTGCATTCCATACAATTGGTAAACGAATACTATCGCTTACTGCAACCATTTCTCTGTAATCTTTTATAAAAACTTCGTATCCTCCAATTTGATTTGTTTCCCAATTGTTAATGCGTTGTATTAATCTTATATCTGTAATTACAAAAAGCTTATCGTTCTCCTCCATCCCTGTTTTATAAATACCAACTACAACAAGCTTTCTATAATTTGTCTTTCCATCAGCAGTATTAATAAAAACAGATTTGATAGTATCACCAACAGTAGCTTTTATTTGCTTGGATATGGCAGCAGATAAAAGAATTTCTTTTACATATAAGCTATCTTGAAAATTTAACCATCTTCCTTCAGTTAAAAATGGCTTCATCTGCATACTATCGTAACGATTATCAATTCCTTTAATTAAAACACCTTCAATTTCTTTGTTCTTTTCTAAAACAGCACTTTTGGTAGCAAAGGAATTAATGTGAATAACGCTTTTATTTTGTCTTAAAATATTTTCAACAGTATCACTTTTTGCAATGGGTGTTTCCTCTGAGATAGCTGCCTTACCAAGCTCAAAATGTTGCACCCTTATATGCCCCCAAAAACTAAATATTTTTTTTGAAATAGTGTTTTGAAATCCTGTTGCAAATGCTAATGCTACAATCATAACTGCCACACTTAAAGCGGTTGCAGTTATTGATAAACGAATAATAAATCTTGAAAAAGACTTTTGCTTATTAAAAGCAATTCGTTTTGCTATGAAAAGGGAGATGTTGATTGGTCAATTGATTAATTGGTTAACAAGTTTTATGTTACTTATATCTCCACCACATTGGTTTTACTGATATAATCGTGCAAAGTTTTATCGTTTAAAAATGGAATAAAAAACATATCAATAATTGTTAGTCTAACCAAGCTACGTAGTAGTATTTGCAAAACGTTTGGTTTATTATTACTATTTGTCACAACCTTAGTTAAACTAACTAGTTTACCTAAGGTTCTAGCAAAAAGGGCTTCACAAATAAAATAATATGCAAATAAACAAGCAAAGAAAACATAGCCAAATCTAATATATATAGCCCTATGCTGCAACGCAAAATACTGGTTAATTTTTGTGGCTATGTAAGCAATTGCAAATATTGCAATAGTATCTACAAGAAAATTAATAACCCTAGTTCCTATTCCTACTTGTTTCATTTTGCAAACTTATCGCATCAAATACATTTTACCATAACCTGCCTTAAAGTATTTATCAGTATCTACATCATAACCTGATAAATCTTTCGTTTGCAATTTATCTAAAGCACTTCCATCTTGCGATGTGATTACACGATATAAATACACGCCATTACCTAATGCTTGACCATAAGTATCTGTTCCATCCCATTTGTAATCTGTAATATTTCTTCCAATATGTAAGTTACCTAATTCAGCCTTAGTAATTTCTTTTACAATTTTACCTGTTACAGTCAATATTTGAATTTTAATATTCTGAGGAACCTGCGTACCTGTTAATGTAAATACAAATGCTGTTGATGTAGTAAATGGATTAGGGTAGTTAAACACATTTGTAATCATTGGTTTGTTATTAACAGTAAATAACACTCTATACTGTTGTGGACCAGCAGCATTATTGCTTTTATCTTTTGCTTTTACATACAATTCATAAGTTCCATCTTGTAATAGGGTAGGATTAAAATCTACTGTAGCTGTATTATCTCCACCAACTGTATTAGCTGGATTAAACCTTAATGTATCAGTCCCATATTTATACTGTCGAATATCTCCATTTGGCATTTTTAATTGAACTGTTACTAAAGAAGTGTCGTTTAACGCCAAATATTTAGATTCATCTTTCAAAGCTACGCGTATGTTAGGCTTGCTGGAAACAATATCACCATTTAAAATATGTAGTCCATCAAAAGTAATATCCAAAAGAGGGTTTTTAACATCGCCATTTACAAAGAAATTTTTATATGCAAAGTTGTTAAATAATGTTTGCTCCTGTGGATTATTATTTGGATTTACATTTACGTATAAACTGTTTTTTCCAACAAGATTTGTTGTAGGAATATTGGCTAAAATGGTTGCAGTGTCGCCTGCCAATAATTTTTTTATTTTAGAAACGGCGATTGTTTGTGTAGCATTATTGTTATCAGTTATTTGAATCGTTACGTTTAAACTATCAGGATATGGCATATCGCTAATATTTTTAAATGCTATGGCAACGTTTTGATAGTCTCCAACATCTAATGTATCTTTAAAAGTAAATTTAATATTAGGAGCTAGAGCACCTTCTGGTAATGGATTTGCTAGAAGTCGCCAATACTTCAACTGATAGGCTGTAAGATTTACTGTGTCTTTTACCTTAATATATAGCTTAATAAAAGGATATGTTGCAGCATCAATAGCACTAATATCATTATTAATTTGTGTCTCAGTTAATGTTTGCAAAGTATCAACTGTATTATCGTTTTTAACACCAAGTATTTTTAGCCCTACCATATCAGCCAAATCATTTCTATTGCCAGCCCACAGCATATTATACCAATTTTGTACTGGCCCAAATTTTGGTGAAACTATGTAACCTTCGTTCGCTTTCGTTTTAACATTTACTTTAAATATAAACTTATCGTTTTTGCCTTGTGTAAATTGCCAACTTGGGGTAAATGTTCCATTATTTTTTTGATACACAAATGCAAATACGCGTAATCTATTAAAAGAATCAATATCGGCAAATCCAGCATTCAATAGTTTATGATACAAACTTGTTCCTGCATATAAACTGGCATCTTGCTTCCAATCGTTAGCATAAGTTGGCGTAGGCCAAGCAGCATCATCTAAAATAATAGAACGTACAACTACATAACTTCCATCTGGAATATTATTATCCATAAAATCCATTGCACTTTTTCTTCCTGCAATTGTTGTTGTGTTAAATGCAAAATCATATTCTTTACCAACTGTACAACCAGATGTATAATCTAAACTACCAAACTGACCAGTAGGTTGCGTTTTAGAGTGATTGTACATTTCTTTTAAAGTAGATGGATCGTAAACAGTAAAAGTAATATTGCTTCCACGCCAGCATACTCCTAAAGTTCTAGGGTTAAGTGCATCGTTAATAGCAATAGAATAATTGTCATCATCGCTACCTGCATATGGCCATACTCCATTTCTAATAGTAAACGTTTGATTGATTATTGGAAAAGCAAACTCTCGAGAATTGGTATCAATAACTAAATTACTCAAAGTGTTATCAGTGTGTTGATAAAAATGAGATTGATTGTATCCGCCTTTAATTGCATTTTGCAAATACACAAAGCTGCTATTATTCCAACGATAACTTCCAACTGATGGAACATTTGCTACACGCCAATAGTAAACGGTGCTGTCAACAAAAATAATTCCTGGGTCAAAATCAATAACACCACCAACCGATGAAACTGTTTTAGTTATTTTAAAAGTTGAGTTAAATAATATTGTTGTATCTAACTCCATTACATACTGTTTTAAAGTACTTAGTGGATTGGCGGTTGATGCTATTAATTTTATTTGTGCTTTATTAATAATTGCATAATTGTAAGGATAAATAGGCTTTATCTCATCTTCAAAAATTACAAAGTTTTTAGTAATAGAATTATTTGTTTCGCTTAATTCATCATACTTATTATCGCTGTCAATTGTTACTGTTATACTATTGTTCCCTTTGTCTGTTAAAGGATCAATTGGAATAACCAAATTAACAGAATCAATGTACCTAACAGAAACAATATTTTTATTAAATAATTCTTTAACTGATCCATTAGGTAATTGGTGCTTAACTACAACTCTTACTGAATCGCCAGTTCCCTTTCCAATATTATATAAAAAGGCTTTTACATTAAAAGCATTATCAGCCACAGAAATAAAATTAGGGTTGATAGATACTTGTGCATCTTCTACTACAAAATCTGGCTTTTCAAAAGCATACACTTTTATTGCAGGATCGCCATTTAAACTCGTTTGCTCGCAGTGAGTATTGCCAAAATAATCGTTTGCCGATGCCTTCAGATAATTTAATCCTGCCATCATATTATCGCCAATCGTTTTATTGTAATCACTTTTTGCCAATGAATTATAATAACCTGTTGCATAAAAATCTAAATAACCAGTAAGACCAAAATGCGTCATAGCTATAAACGCTACGCTACCCCTATTGGGTGCTAATACCCATTTTTCTGAAAGGTTGGTAATATTGGAAGTTCGTATAGCGTCATAATCGAATGTATTACCAGCAGTACAACCATTTGCAAAAAACACAGGAAATTTTCCTGGATTTGTATAGTCATTAGGTTCATTCAAATTATAAGCTAAACCCGAAGCAGCCGAATGCCCTAAATAGGTAACCATTCCAATTCCCTTTGCAAAAATATTTTGCATTTCTGCTTGTGTTACTGGGCTTGTTTCGCTGCCAGAAGTTTTATTAAAGTTAGCTACCGTACCACAATAATTAGTATCTCTGATAGTTGTTTCATACTTACCAAGCGTGTATTTAAACCCATCATCCTCGGATTTATCTTTTCCACCTGCAACGTGTATTAATTGTTTCATCCAAGCCTTATTGGCAATAGTTTGTGTGGTATTAATAGATTGTTGTTCAAACTGTTTTACCTTATCTAAATAGTCTAAAATCTCTTGTTGTTTTATTACCGATAATCTTCCAAAAGGCACTAATGGCCCAGGTTCTGTGCTACTAGGCGAAACCATCATAGCATCTGCTGCTGGCCAACCAAATGTTGGAATTAAATTTTGAGATTCAATGTCTGCTGTATTTTCCAAACTTCTGTATTGATCGTAAACGACACCTTTTCCAATTAAAAAAATGCTTTTAGGTTTAGTAGCAAAACTTGATGTTGCCATCCTTAAAAAGTTTCTTACGGCTAAAGGATGTTTTTTTATGCCAAAAGCAAATTGATCAACCAATTCATCTATATCATAAATTTTAGCATTATAACTGCCACCCACACTACTGCTTCTATATTGTCTATATTGTTCTACAGCATTGGCTCCAGACATTAAATTTTTATGAGATACAATCAAATAATCTCCTTGATTAGCTTGCACATTAAAGTTTACAAAGTTTTTAATTTCTAAAGACCCTACAATATTGATGTTGGTTACACTTCTGCTTAATAACACAAGATTTGTATTAGTGGATAATGGGGGTAATGCAAACTGTATAAAACCAGAACTTGATAAATCGCCAGTATAATATTTTAAGTTAGTTGTGTCGTATAAAACAGGTTGAATACTATTGTTGTTAAAATTAACAATCTTTAAAAAATATCCTTTGCTGCTCGCAGGCAATTGAAATTCAAAATTGCTGTTTCCATCAAAATTAAATTCTCTAGGATACTGCAATTCAAGATAACTAGCAATCACCCTATCAAAAGCATCAGTTGTAACAATTTCTATTGATGCAGTATCAGTTGTTCCATTCAATGTAGTTAAAGGAACTGTTGCTGTATTAATAGATGCAGTAAATCCACTAACAAACTTGGTAATAAAATTTGTATTATTAATGTTTACTTTTATGCTTCTAGATTTAGATGAATTGCCTGCAATAGCAGCATTTAGTATAGCTACAGGCCCACTACCAGCAACATATAAATTTTTTAATGCCGATTTATAAGCACCGGAACCTAAACTAATATCGTTGGTAGACAAAAATTCGCAAGCATCATACGCTGATGAATAAACATCTTCGCCTACGTATAAAGCATACCCTCTGTTGGGTCTATCTCTATAATTAAATCTTAGGTTGTGAATGAAGTATGGCTCGGCAGGCAATGTGTTTCCTGCTACATTATTGATTGCATTATTGTAACGAAGATTAGCTGAAAGATTGGTATTGTATGTTAAAAAGAATGCAGCAGTATCGGTTTGTAAACTTAGCTTATCTGAAATTTGATTGGCAGGATTTTTATAAAGTAACTTATCTAATTTGCCATCATTTCTTATACCCCAAAATTCTATAAAATCAGATGGGGACATTGTACCTGTAACAATACTTGTAAATAAAGGGACTTGTACACCATTTCTCCAAAGTTGAAACTGTTCTGCTGGAATTGACCCCAAGCCTACACTATTTAATGTAGCTTGATTAATTCTATATAAACCAGTTGCACCAACTTTAAATTTGTAATAAGTTTTGCTGTAATCAATCCATTCATTATTCAATGGTTGTGCAATTAATTCATTACACAAAAACATCAACATAAATAACCACAGAACCTTTTTCATCTATTATCAAAATTTTAGTAAAAGTAATTTTATTTCTCGTACGGGAGTTAATAGGTAGAAGTGTACTATAATATAAAGTTCTTTATGTTTGTTAAACTGGTTGCAATTTAGGAAAATATTAATTACTTGTTATTACATTAAAATTATTTTCCTTTATTCAGTAACGTTTTTCTTTCCAACAATCAAATAATAAACAGGAATACCAGCCAATGTTAAAATCAAACCTGGCCAAGTATATTCTGGTTTATAAATTATTAGTAAAATACAAAATGCCAATCCCATTACAATGTAAATAATAGGGAGAAATGGATATCCAAAAGCCTTGTAAGGTCTTTCAATGTTGGGCTGTGTTCTTCTTAAAATAAAAATACCTGCAATTGTAAGCATATAAAACATTACCACTACAAAAGAAATCATATCTAATAAATCACCATATTTTCCACTAAGGCACCAAAGGCTAGCAGCAATGCATTGAATCCATAATGCAACTTGTGGCACAGCAAATTTATTCAGCTGCCCCACTTGTTTAAAAAACAAACCATCTTTTGCCATTGTGTAATAAACCCTTGCTCCAGCTAATATTAAACCATTATTGCAGCCAAAGGTTGAAATCATAATACACACTGCAATTAATGTTGTTCCAAATGAAGGAAAGATTTTATTGGCTGCTGCAACAGCTACTCTATCATCTGTAGGGAAAGCTAATTCTTGCAGAGGCATCACATTTAAATACATCAAATTCGCTGCAACATAAATTACAGTTACTATCAAAGTTCCTAACAATAAACTCAAGCCCAAATTGCGTTTCGCATTCTGCATTTCGCCAGCAATAAAAGTTACATTGTTCCAAGCATCACTACTAAAAATACTGCCAACCATTGCTGCTGCAATAGCTCCTGCTAAAGCACTTCCACCAATACCAATCCATTCTTTTGGATGCAAAATGCCTGCTGCATCTTTTGTTCCAAAGTTTTGCATTGCTTTAAAACCAGTTTGCATATTCGCATTCCAAAAACTTTCTTTCACTAATAAAAAGCCACAAATAATTAAACCAAATAATGCCAACAATTTTGCAGAAGTAAATAACCTTTGAATCCATTTTGCTTCTTTAACACCTTTGGTATTTACAAAAGTTAAAAAACAAATTATTGCTATAGCAACCAATTGACCAGCATAAATTTTCAACCCTGCAACATCAAATAAAAAAAAGTTATTGCCCAGTTGAGGAACAAGGTAAGCAAGAAATTTTGAGAACGCAACACCAACAGCAGCAATGGTTGCAGTTTGAATAACAGTAAAAAAACTCCAACCATATAAAAAGCCAATCAATGGATTATAAGCCTCTTTTAAATAAACATATTGACCACCGGCTTTAGGAAACATTCCACACAATTCGCCATAACTAAGTGCTGCAACAAGAGTCATAAAGCCTGTTAGTACCCACACTAAAATTAGCCAGCCTGCACTACCAACATTTCTAGTAATATCGGCACTTACAATAAAAATTCCTGAGCCAATCATACTTCCTGCAACAATCATTGTAGCATCAAATAAGCCAAGTGTAGGTTTAAAAGCAGTTGTAGTATTTGTCATAAAGCTAAAAATAAAAGCTACACAATTGTGTAGCTTCGAAGATATGTGTAAATAAAATGATTATTTCTTTTTAACCTTGTACAACTCATTTAATCCTTTAACAATATCGTTTGTAATATTGTAAGAAGTGTCTTTGTAATAAATTAAGTCTGATGAATTTGATAAAATAAAAGAATAGGTTTTGTCTTTGTTATATTGTTTTAAAAAATCTTCTATTTTATTTTTTACGTCAAGCAATTTTGTTCTAGTTTCATCTGATAATTTACTAGCTTCTGCTTGTTCTTCTAATTGATATTGCCTATCTCTATTTTGCAAATCTTGTTGTGCAACAGCCATTTGATCTTGTGTCATAGAACTTCCTCTTCCTTGATATTCTTTTAACTTAGAGATATTCTCATTCTTCTTTAAATCTAATGCTGTTCTAATCTCCTTTTCTTTTTTCTGCAATTCCTCTATAACCTGTTTGTAATAGTCAAAATGATTTTGTATAGAATCCATTTCAAAGTAAGCAATTACGCAACCCTTGGCACAATTTGGATTCATTGCTACTTTGTTTTTTTCTTTGCGAGGCGAGAATTGTAAATAAAAAAGCACTGCAACGGCAATAGCTAAAACAACATTTAAAAAAGTATTAATATTCTTCATTAAAAATAATTTAAAAATCAAATATAAATGCTAGTTATTAAAGTTCGATGTCGCTTATTCTTTTTAGCAAAATCTTAGCATATAACTTTAATTTTTTATATTCAAAAAATCAATTTTCACTATATTCGTCTTTGATGACTAACGAGCAGCAAATACAACCCGAGCCAGTTATTGCCAAGTATAATTTAAACGATGCTGAGGAAAAAAAATTAATATTAAGGCATTATCGTGCTCTACTGAGACAACTTGGAACTAAATTAAAAAAAGGTGATAGAACCCTTGTAAGACAGGCATTTGAAATGAGTGCTGCTGCACATAAAAGTATGCGTCGCAAAACTGGCGAACCATATATTTTGCATCCATTGGCTGTAGCGTCTATTTGTGTTGAAGAAATAGGATTAGGTATTAGAAGTACTATTTGTGCTTTATTACACGATACAGTTGAAGATACAGATATTACACTTGAAGATATTGAAAGAGAATTTGGAACCGAGATAGCTAGAATAGTTGATGGACTTACCAAAATTTCAAATGTAATAGATGCCAATACATCTCAGCAAGCCGAGAATTTTAAAAAGATTTTACTTACACTAACCGACGATCCACGAGTTATATTGATAAAATTGGCAGATAGGCTGCACAATATGCGAACATTGGATTCAATGAAAAAAGAGAAGCAGCTAAAAATTGCTTCAGAAACCATTTGGGTTTACACACCATTGGCACATAGGATGGGTTTGTATAAAATAAAATCTGAAATGGAAGATTTGGCAATGAAATATCTTGAACCAGATGTGTACAAAGACATTGCAAAAAAACTTGCCGAAACCAAAACATCTCGCAATAAATATATTAATGAGTTTATTAAACCACTGCAAGAAAAAATTGAAAAAACGGGTGTAAATTTTGAAATATATGGTCGTCCCAAAAGCATACATTCCATTTGGAATAAAATAAAAAAACAAGGAGTTTCGTTTGAACAGGTTTATGATTTATTTGCCATTAGAATTATTCTTAATTCAACTTTGGAAAACGAAAAAGCCGATTGCTGGAAAGTATACAGCATTATTGCAGATGCTTATAATCCACGACCAGAAAGACTTAGAGACTGGCTAAGTAATCCCAAAAGTAATGGATACGAAGCTTTACACACAACAGTTTTAGGCCCACAGGGTAAATGGGTTGAAGTGCAAATAAGAACTGCAAGGATGAATGAAATTGCTGAAAAAGGCTTAGCTGCACACTATAAATACAAAGAAGGTAGCACAAGCTCTAGTGAAGATAGATTTGACCAATGGTTTTCGCAAATTCGTGAAGTTATTAATAGTCAAGATACTGATAGTGTAGATTTTTTGCAAGATTTTAAAACTTCTTTTTTGGCTGAAGAAATTTATGTTTACACACCAAAAGGGGAAATAAAAATGCTACCCAAAGGAAGCTCTGCACTTGATTTTGCCTTCTCTATTCACAGTGCAGTTGGTAGTAAATGTATTGGTGCTAAAGTGCATCATAAATTAGTACCAATAAGTTATAAATTACGTAGTGGAGACCAAATAGAAATTATTACCAGCAACAAACAAAAACCCAATGATGAATGGCTGCAATTTGTTGTAACAGCTAAAGCCAGAACAAAAATTAAGGAAGCCCTAAAAGAAGATAAAAGAAAAATTGCTGAAGATGGAAGATATATTTTGCAAAGAAAAATAGAAGGTATGGGGGCTGCTTTTACCCCTGGTAATATTGATGAAGTAGCTATTTTTTACAAATTATCATCGCATTTAGAATTGCTTTATAAAATTGCTGTAAAAAATATTGATTTAAAAGAATTAAAAGAATTTCAAGTAATAGGAAATAGGCTAGAACAGCCCAAACCAATACAAGTTGAAAAAACAGAAACTGTTTACGACCCAACTGTAAAAACCTTAACAAAAAAAGATACCGAATTAATTATTTTTGGAGAAAGTAGCGACCAGATTCAGTATGAATTAGCAAAATGCTGCAAGCCCATACCTGGTGATAATGTTTTTGGTTTTGTTTCAACAGGAAAAGGAATGGTTATTCATAGAACCAATTGCCCCAATGCACCACAATTAATGGCAAATTATGCACATAGAATTGTTAGAACTAAGTGGGCTAAAAACAAGGAAATCTCTTTCCTTACTGGGTTAAGGATTATTGGAATGGATGATGTGGGTGTCATTAATAAAATAACCACCATTATTAGTGGCGAGTTGAAAATAAATATTGCAGGTTTAAGTATAGAAAGTGATTCAGGAATTTTTGAAGGAATGATAAAAATATTTGTTCACGATAAAGAAGAATTAGAGGAGCTAGTAATTAGACTAAAAAGCTTGAACGGCATTCAAAGTGTTGATAGATTCGATACCGAAGAGTAGTTTACTTTTTAAATAAAAATTTATAGTAAACCAACATTGTTATGTAATTCATAAGAAAAGCTGTTACAGTAACAGCAATGCAATAAACGAATAAGTTTTTAACTGATTTTTTACTTAGCAGTTTCATTTTTAGCAACATATGAACCCAATAAACAGGAATTGCCACTATTACAATGTAAAGTAATAGCAGCAATTGCCAGTGTGGTATATTTTGCATTTATGAAATAATAGTTATAAATATTTGTCGCCTTTACTACGCTTTACCTCTGCAACATATTCTTTAATCGCTTGCTCTTTATCTTTTTTACAAATTAGCAATGCGTCTTTTGTATCAACAATAATAAAATCATCTAAACCCTGTAACACTACAACTTTGCCAGCAGGAGCACTTACCATACATTTTGTTGCATCAATAACAATAGTACTATCACTTGCTACTGCATTGCCCAAGTAATCTTTCTCTAAATTGTCATAAGCACTGTTCCAAGTACCTAAATCGCTCCAGCCAAAACTTGATGGAATTACACAAACACTCTTTGCTTTTTCCATAATGGCAAAGTCAATAGAAATGTTGGTGCATAAAGGATAAATTCTACCTATTGCTTCTTTTTCGTTTGGTGTGTTAAAATGGGCTTTTTCATTGTCAAATAACTCAAACATTTCTGCTTGTTGTGCAGCAAATTCATTTACCACGTCTTGTGCTTTCCAGACAAAAATTCCAGCATTCCATAAAAAATCGCCACTTGCTAAAAAGGACTTTGCAATTTCTAGATTTGGCTTTTCGGTAAAGGTTTTTACTTTATAAATATTGTCTTCAATAGCATCTGTATCGTATTGAATATAACCATAACCTGTGTTAGGATGATTAGGTTTAATACCAAGTGTAATGAATGAATTATTATTATCTACAAAAGCCAAAGCCTTTGTTGTGATTGCTTTAAAAGTTTCACCATCTAAAATCATATGATCGCTTGGTGCAACCACTAAAGATGCGTTAGGATTTTTTTGAAGTAATTTAAAAGCAATATAAGCAACGCAAGGAGCTGTGTTTTTTTTGCTTGGTTCTGCCAATATATTTTCAACAGGCATTTCTGGAAGCTGCGTTGCTACAATATCAGTATATTCTTCAGATGTTACGACAAAAATATTTTCTTTAGGAATAAAAGCTGCATAACGCTCAAACGTCCATTGAATAAGGGTTTTACCGCTATTTAAAATATCAAGAAATTGTTTTGGATAAGCAGTTCTACTCATTGGCCAAAAGCGACTTCCAATACCGCCAGCCATAATTGCTACATAGTGATTCGGGTTCATTATTAGTGATTTT
>JBMLRA010000366.1:0-3672 GCA_049241265.1 Chitinophagaceae bacterium | reverse complement strand
CTAATCATTTCTGCCCATCTGCCTTAAAAACCTTACGTGTGCAGCAATAGCTTTTCGGGTTGTAGGGTATTCAATGTATTGTAGTTGATATTCTTTACAAACTGTTTTGATAATATTACTTATAGCAGGGTAGTGTATATGAGAAATTTTTGGAAAAAGATGGTGTTCTATTTGAAAATTTAAACCACCAACCAACCAACTAACAAGCTTGCTCTTCGTAGCGAAATTAGCAGTAGTTTTAATTTGGTGTGTTGCAAACTCATCGGGCAATTTATTATCTTCAACATTAGCAAGAGGGAATTGTGTATCTTCTACAGTATGTGCTAATTGAAATACAATACTTAATACAAAGCCAGCAAAAAACGAAATCGTTAAAAAACCTACTAACCAAGACAAAAAACCTACTTGATAAAGAGGAATAATTATAAATACAGCAGCATAATATATTTTAATCCACCAAAAACTAATATGCTCTGTTAAAGACATTTTTTTAAGTGGAGTGTCACCAATTTTTTTGGTGAAATACTTTTCGAAATCACTATAAAAAACCCAAAATATGTATAATAACATATACAAAACCCAAAAATAAATATGCTGAAACTTATGAATTTTCAATCTTTTTTGTGTAGGTGCCATTCTCATTAAAATACCAACTTCTATATCATCATCAAAGCCATCAACATTAGTAAATGTGTGATGAATCATATTGTGTTTCATATTCCACATAAACTGATTGGCTCCTAGCATACTACTTGTGTAAGATGCTAGTTTATTAATCCATTTTAACTTGCTAAAACTGCCATGACCACCATCATGCATAACGTTGAAACCAATGCCAGCAATAACGCCACCTAAGACAATGCACTCTAAAACACCAAGATACCATATTGGCGTAAAAAAAACTAAATGCACATATAAAGCTGCAAAAACCATTAAAAACAAAATAGCCTTAACGAATAATTTGCTACCTCCTGTTTGACTGATTTTATTTTCTGTGAAGTACTGTTGGACTCTTTTTCTTAACTCGCTGTGTAGTGAATCTTTAACTACTGGAAATTTGGGTGTAACCTGAGAAACTGACATTAATATTAATTTGACAATAGTAAAGTTAAAGATAATATTTGGAAATAAATCAATTTATTAGAATTATTAGTTTATCCTGCATCCAAGCCATACCATCATTCCAATACCAATTTCAATAGCACGTTCGTCAATGTTAAATTTTGGCGTGTGCACATTATGTACAATTCCTTGTTCTTCATTACCAACTCCAAGTCTAAAAAAACAGCCAGGAATTTGTTGTGTGTAATAACCAAAATCTTCGGCTCCCATTCTTAATTCTGTTTCTTCCACATTTTCTTCTCCCATAAATTCATTTGCTAATTTGGTGCATTGTTCTGTTAAAACAGGCTCGCTATCCACTGTTGGGTAACCAACATCTATTAATAAATCATACGTTGCTCCCATTCCTTCAACAATGGCTTTTACTTGTTGGTCTATTAATTTGTGAGCATTGTAACGCCAGCTTTCATCCATACAACGCAACGTTCCCATTAACTTAACTTCACTTGGGATAATATTGGTTGCATTACCAGCGTGAATGGAGCAAATACTCAAAACACTGGGGCTTGTGGGGTTGCAATTACGAGAAATGATTTGTTGTAAACTCACAATTAAATGAGATGTTATTAAAACTGTATCCTGTGTTAAATGAGGTGCTGCAGCGTGTCCACCATTACCTTTAATGGTAATATAAATTTCATCTGCACTTGCCATTACTCTTCCTTTTCTAAAACTTAGTTTACCACAAGCTAAACCAGGATGAACGTGCAATGCCACAATTTTTGTTGGTGCAGGATTTTGCAAGACACCTTCTTTAATCATTAAACTGGCACCACCAGGATTTTTCTCTTCTCCTAATTGAAAAATAAGTTTAACAGTTCCTTCCCACTCGTTCTTTAGCTCATTCAAAATTTTTGCAGCACCCAATAAACAAGTTGTATGAACATCGTGGCCACAGGCGTGCATTACACCATCAATTAAACTTTTATACGGCACATCATTTTCTTCTTGAATAGGCAAAGCATCCATATCTGCACGAAGTGCTATTACTCTTGATGTTGGATTATTGGCTTCAATTATAGCAACCACGCCAGTTGTAGCCATTACTTGAAATTCAATTCCAAATTCTGTCAGTTTATTTTGAATGAACTTTGAAGTGTTAAACTCCTTGTAACTTAGCTCTGGATTGGCGTGCAAGTGATGCCTTACTGCAATAAATTCCTGAGCGTATTGAACAGAAAGCTGTTTTATTTTATTTAACATCTTCGTCATCTTTTGGTGTGTATTCAATGGCGTCTTCAACAATAAAAACGCCGGCAGGAAATGTTTTAATTAATTGTTTTCGCATTTTTTCTGCTTCGTCACGATGCAGAAAATTGCCAAACTTTACTTTAAAATATGGAGCTTGATAGCTTACATAAGCTTTTTGATCGGGAAAGTTTGTAAGTAAATCGTACTTTAACTTGAACGCTTGATTGCGATTGTTTGTACTTAATAGTTGAAGCCTATACCCTTTGTATAAACCATTACTAGTCATCATTTGAGAACGCTTATTTACTAATGCCTGTTTTTGGGCGAGAATGTCTAAACGAGGGTCTTTAGTTACAACAATTGTATCTGCTACTTTTTTAGTAGAATCCAATTGGGCAAAGGATTTGCTAATAAAAAAACTAAGAATAAAATAAAGAATACAAATACTTTTTTTCATTAAATATTAATCATTAACAATTACTAATATCCAGCTTTTGCACCTCCAATATTTTCAATTGGATGCCAGGTCGTTTTAATTTCCTGTGTATCTATAATAAAATAAGGCGTTTCAGCTTCTTCTGTATTCCATTTTATTGTATCGTAAACAAAAACTCTTTTAAGATTTAATGCAGCTTTTTGTTGAATCAGTGTTTTTGTTTCAACATCATTTTCACAATAAATAATAGCATTTACATCCATATGATCAGCAAAGTATTTTACCAATTCATTTGGTTTGCCAGTTAAAATATTCACAACACCACCACTAACATCGCTACTGTTTAAAACTTCAGCAAAAGTTACAGCACATAAAGGTTTTGATTCACTTGCTAAAACTATACACGTATTGCCACCTGCAATAACTGGAGCAATAACTGAAACTAATCCTAACAAAGAAGTTTGTTGTGGTGCAATAATCGCTACAACACCTGTTGGTTCTGGCACTGAGAAATTGAAATGTGAAGATGCAACAGGGTTCACTGCACCAAAAACTTGCTGAAATTTATCGCACCAACCTGCATAATAAATTAATCTGTCAATACAAGTATTTACTTCTTCCTCAGCTTGTTTTGCAGTTGAATCTTGTTTTACTAATTCATGAATAAACTGAGCTTTTCTACCTTCCAACATTTCAGCAATTCTATATAAAATTTGCCCACGATTAAAAGCAGCTTTGCTACTCCAGCCACCAAATGCACTTCTTGCAGCAACAACAGCGTCTCTAAAGTCTTTTCTGCTACTTAAGCAAACATTTGCTAATGCTTGCCCTGATTTATTTTTTGGTGTATAGTATCTTCCACTTTCAGTTCTTGGAAACTGACCACCAATATAAATTTTGTATGTTTTTAAAACTTCCAATCG
>JBMLRA010000365.1:0-6555 GCA_049241265.1 Chitinophagaceae bacterium | reverse complement strand
TTCATTTATAAAAAAACTAGTTGCGTTAAAAAAATCAAAAAAAGGCAAAATACGCATTGCTTATTTGGGTGATAGTATGATTGAGGGAGATTTGGTATCACAAACTTTAAGGCGATTATTACAATCATATTTTGGGGGAAGTGGCGTTGGTTTTGTACCCATAACATCCCCTGTTGCTGGTTTTAGAACAACTGTTAATCACACATTTTCTACCAAGTGGCACGAAAGTAATTTTAGAAATAAAATATCAATAACACCCTTATTTTTATCGGGTAAAACTTTTTTTGCCAATGGTTACAATTGGGTAAATGCAGAAGATAAAACCTATTTCTATAAATCATCCCCATTAAAAAAATATTTATTAACTGGGTATAAACCAGGTAGTGGACAAGTAGCCATCAACACTATATTCAATAGTTTAAAGCCAACGCAAATTTTTAATCAATTTTTAGTTGATAGTTCTTTCAACAATAAAATAAAAATTGAAGTTTCTGATGCTTCTCTCCCACTCTATGGAATTTCATTTGAAACGAATGATGGTGTTATTGTTGATAATTTTTCTTTTCGAGGCTCTGGTGGTTTTGAATTTAATAACTTAGATACTACATTTTTAAGGCAAGTTGCAACATCTCAACCCTATGATTTAATTATAATGCAATATGGCGTTAACGTGTTGAACAAACCCAACAACAATAGTTTTGATTGGTACTACAGAACAATGCTTTCATCTATCAACAGACTTAAAAAGTGCTTTGTTAATGCTGATTTTTTGTTAGTAAGTGCAGCTGATAAATCATTTAAATATGCCAATGGAATACATACTGCTATTGGAATGGATAGTTTAATTGCAACACAGGAACGCATTGCATTTGATTGTAAAATGGCGTTCTTTAACACATATTACACTATGGGTGGTTACAACAGTATGGTTAATTGGGCAAATGGGAGCCCACAACTTGCAGCTAAAGATTTTACTCACCTAAATGCAAAAGGAGCTGAAATTTTAGGCACAAGCATTTACAATAGTATTATGAATGAGGTGAGAAAATTAGAAAAGAAATAACACAATACCTAAAAAGTTTGTTAGCTTATATTCGTCAAAAGTTTTACTGATAAAAGAGTGTTATACAAATGAAATTTCTTTTCATAGTTATTATGTTATTACTGAATACTCAATTGCTAAAAGCACAAGACAACAGTGGGTTTCAGTTAAAATTTGAACCAATGTTTAATAATACACCATTGGTTTTAAATGACAGTTTTTATCATATTAGCAATAACGATAGTATTCAAATTAGCAAGTTGAAATTTTATATTTCTGCTATCCAATTTTATAATAACAACAAGCTTGTTTTTACTGAAAAGAACAGCTATCATTTGGTTGATGCAAGTAATAGGCAATCACTAAACATCATTATTAACAAGCCACAAAATATAAAATTCAACTCAATAAAATTCAATTTAGGTATCGACAGTGCGACAAATGCTAAAGGTGCATTGGGTGGAGCATTAGACCCCACAAAAGGAATGTATTGGGCTTGGCATAGTGGCTATATCAATTTTAAATTGGAAGGAACAAGCAATATTTGCAATACAAGAAATAATGTTTTTGAATTTCATTTGGGAGGGTTCGCTGCACCCTATAATAGTTTACAAACAATTCAATTACCTATATCAAATACAACAATAGCAGATATTGCAGTAGATATTAATGAATTTTTATTGCAAATAAATTTGGCTAAAACAAATGCTATAATGACACCTAGTAAAGAAACTATTGAACTTTCACAAAAAGCAACAAAGATGTTTTACATCAAATAGTGAAAAAACTTTTCGTCATATTATCATTTATAACTTCTGCTGTAGCTTTTACAAGCATCAATGACGAATTATTTTATGTGCCAAAAAACTTCCCACAACCTGTTTACGATTTTACAAATAATCCATTAAGCAAAGAGAAAATAGAGCTTGGTAAATTACTTTTTTACGACCCCATACTTTCAAAAGACAATACCATTTCTTGCAGTAGTTGTCATTTATCTTACACAGCTTTTACACATACTGATCACGATTTAAGCCATGGCATTGAAAATAGAATTGGAATAAGAAATGCACCTTCATTATCCAATCTTGCTTGGGGTAAATATTTTATGTGGGATGGTGCTGTGCACCATTTAGATATGCAAGCACTAGCACCCATTAGTAATCATGATGAAATGGATGAAACTATTAACAATGTTGTGTTTAAACTACAACAATCAAAAAAATATAGCAGATTATTTTACAAAGCATTTAATGATAGTTTAGTAACTGGTGAAAATACTTTAAAAGCTCTTTCACAATTTATGCTCACGTTAATAAGTGCCAATAGCAAGTATGATAAAGTAATGCAGAAAGAGGCTGGTTTTGTGTTCAATGAATATGAGTTAAAAGGGTATGAACTGTTTAAAACCAACTGTGCTAGCTGCCACAAAGAACCATTGTTTACCAATAATGAATTTGAAAATAATGGCTTAGACCTAGATGCATTTTTAAAAGATGGTGGCAGAATAAAAATAACAAAAAACGTTGATGACTCCTTAAAATTCAAAGTTCCATCGTTGCGAAATGTAGAAGTTTCTTATCCGTATATGCATGACGGAAGATTTAAAAATTTGCAAATGGTATTGTTTCATTATACAGAAGGTATTCATCAAAGTGCAACATTATCCAATCAACTGAAAAGGAAAATTGTATTGTCTGAGGCTGATAAAAACAACTTAATAGCATTTTTAAAAACACTAACAGATGATGAATTTCTACAAAATCCAAAATTTCAACCCAATAGATATTAATTAGCTTTATTTAATCTCATTATAATAAATTTATGATAGAAACACAAACGAACATTAGGGTTAGATATGCCGAAACCGATCAAATGAATGTGGTTTATCACGGTAATTATGCTCAATATTTTGAAGTAGCAAGGGCTGAGTGTATTAGATCGTTTGGCTTTACATATAAACAAATTGAGGAACTTGGTATTATGATGCCTATAGTTGATATACAAATTAAATTTCTTCGCCCTGCACATTATGATGATTTATTAACAGTTAAAGCTATTTTAAAAGAATTACCAACTGCACACAAAATGGAGTTTCATCATGAAGTTTTTAATGAAGAAGGCAAACTACTTACCATTGGAAAAGTTGTTTTGTATTTGGTAGATGCTGTAACCAAAGAAAGAACATTGATGCCACAACAAATGCTTGATAAGTTTAAACATAAATTTCAAGCATCTACACATTAAAAACGCCCATTCATCAATCTGTTTATAAAAAGGATATCTAGCTTTTGCCAATACCTTATTTTCACAGCTCAAATTTTTAATATGCGAAAGATAATCTTGCCAATTAGCTTTGCCGTGCTTGCAATTGCTGCCTGCAAAACTGAAAAAAAAGAAACTCAAAGTTTTTTAACTGTTGCTAATATGGATAGTACAGTTAAACCCACTGACAACTTTTATATGTTTGTTAATGGAAAATGGTTTAAAAACACAGTTATCCCTGGAACAGAAAGTGGAACAGGTGCTTTTTTAGACATCTACAATAGAACAAAGGACAATCTTAAAACCATTTTTACCGATCTAGCTAAAACACCTCAGAAAGAAGGTAGTATTGAACAACAAGTTGCAGATTTTTATGCAAGTGGAATGGATAGTGCTACTATTGAAAAATTAGGCTACGAACCTGTAAAACCTCACTTAAAAAAAATTGATGCTATTGCTGATTCAAAATCGTTAATGCAATACATAGCTGAATCAGGAACTGAAGGTTCAAGTTATTTATTTGCATTACAAATTGGTGCTGACGAAAAAAACAGCTCAATGAATATTCCATCTTTTTATCAAGGTGGTTTAGGTTTACCAGACAGAGACTATTATTTTAAGAATGATCCTGCAACCCTTGATATCATTAAGGCTTATCAAACTTACTTAACTAAATTATTTACTTTAACAGGTGTTGATGCTACAACTGCTGCCAAAAATGTAGAAGCCATTTATAATTTAGAAAAACAAATTGCAAATGCACATTTAACTAATGTAGAGTTGAGAGATCCTCAAACTAACTATAACAAAATGGCAGTTACTGCTCTTGATAAATCAATGCCAAATTTTGGCTGGGCAACTTTATTAGCTGGTATGAGAATTAAATGTGACTCTATTAATGTGGGACAACCAAAACATTTTGCAAACATTAATACATTATTAACTGCCACACCAATTGACACTTGGAAGTTATATCTTAAAGCTCATCTGTTAAACGATGTAGCTGCTGCATTAAGTAGTGATTTTGTAAATGCAAACTTTGATTATGCAGGCAAGGCTTTAGGTGGTAAAAAACAATTGAAGCCTCGTTGGGAAAGAATGATATCGGCAACTGATGGTAATTTAAGTGAAGCTCTAGGTCAGTTATATGTAAAAAAATATTTTACCGAAGATGCCAAAAAGAGAATGCTGGAGTTAATTAACAATTTGCAAAAAGCATTTGAAGCACGTATTAACAGATTAGATTGGATGAGTGATGTAACAAAAGTTAAAGCAAAAGACAAATTGCATACTTTCCTTAAAAAAATAGGATTCCCCGATAAATGGAAAGATTACAGCAAAGTAAAAATTAACAAAAATGAATACTTCAATAACTTAGTTGAATGTAGTAAAAACGAATACAATTATCAAGTAAGTAAAGTTGGTAAACCTGTTGATAGAACTGAATGGGGTATGACGCCTTCAACTGTTAATGCTTACTATAATCCAACATTTAATGAAATTGTTTTCCCTGCTGGTATTCTTCAATTTCCTTTCTTTGATTTGAATGCTGATGATGCCATAAATTATGGTGGAATAGGAATGGTAATTGGACACGAAATGACACATGGCTTTGATGATCAGGGTGCACAATACGATAAAGATGGTAACATGCAAAACTGGTGGACAAAAGAAGATGAGGCGAAGTTTAAAGGAAAAGGTAAAGCTGTAATTAGTTTGTATGATGGATTTACTGTGTTAGATTCTTTACATGTTAAAGGAGCATTAACATTAGGTGAAAACATTGCAGATATAGGCGGAATTGCTATTGCTTACGAAGCATTTAAAATGACCAAGCAAGGACAAGATACTACTAAAATTGATGGTTTTACCCCTGACCAAAGATTCTTCATTTCTTATGCTCAAATATGGAGAAATAAACAAAAAGAAGAGTCTATTCGTCAAAGAATTAATACTGATCCACATTCTCCACCAATGTATAGAGTATTGGCTCCATTAATGCATTTTGAACCTTTCTACAAAGCTTTCAATGTAAAAGAAGGAGACAAAATGTACATAGCTCCTGATAAAAGAATTAAAATCTGGTAATACATAATATAATAATACCTTATAAAAAACCCTTTAATCACAAACGATTAAAGGGTTTTTAATTGCCTTATTAATAATGATAAAATGGTTCAAAATCACAACTAAACTATAATGACATCATATTATCTGATGTATGATTCTTTAATTAGATGTAACTAATTGAACAAAATGAGTAACCCAATCTAATAACCCTAGTTTTTTAGTTAAGGATAAAATTATTATTTAATTTTTCAAAATCGCTAGTTATGAAGATCTAAACAGGTACCTTTCTCAGGCAGATTTATTGACCTATCTCTGCATTTTATTGTTACTAATGAATCTACTTTACACGTTTTACTTAAAAGAAACTCTTAAGTAAAACAAACTAATTCTGTAAAAAACTTATAGAAGGGCATCTGCTAAACTTTAACAATCTTACTTTAGCAACCGATTCTTTAATTATTTTTTAAAATACTTAAAATAAAAACAACTTTTATTAAGTTGAAATAATTTAAAACATCTACATAGCATACCATTTACAAGCTAATAAAACACTATGAATTACAAAGAATATCAACAATACATCCCTAAAGATTTTAACGACAATTCTCGAGTATGGATTTATCAATGCAATAGAATGTTGGGCTTGGGAGAAGCATTGCAAATTGAGCCTTTACTAGAGAACTTTGTTGCCAACTGGAAAAGTCACGGTGCTCCAGTTAAAGGTTATGCCAATTTACTATTTGGTCAGTTTATTATTATTATGGCAGATGAGGAACAAAGTGCCATTGTTGGGGGCTGTAGCACAGATAGCAGCGTTAGAATTATTAAACAAATAGAACAAGATTTAAAGGTTGAAATGTTTAATAGGCAAACCCTTGCATTAATAGTAAAAGATAAAATTGAAATGCTACCATTAGCACAAATTAATTATGCCATTAGCAATGGTTTTGTAAATACAGATACATTATTTTTCAATAATCTTGTTGCTACAAAAAAGGAACTACTTGAAAAATGGATTATTCCAATAAAAGATAGTTGGCTAGCTACAAGGTTAGTGGTTAATGGCTAGTGGTGAATGGTTAATGGCTAGTGGTGAATGGTTAGTGGTGAATGGTGAATAGGAAGTTTACCCTACTTACTACTTACTACTTACTACTCACTACTTACTACTTACTACT
>JBMLRA010000364.1:0-1858 GCA_049241265.1 Chitinophagaceae bacterium | reverse complement strand
TGCACCAAATAAGGATATACAAAACCTGGACGAGCAGCCCAATTAATTGGGGTGACTTTGGTGGAAAGGCTGTCTTTGAGGGTAGTAAGTTGTAAGGCAATATGTTGCAAAGTAATTGTTGTATCAATCTTTGTAAAGTTTACATTAACCAAATTTGGAATTGCAGTATAAAATCGTTGTGGAAAAATTGCAATTGTTTTTACACCAAGTGTATCAGCAACTAAAGCAAAGTAACCCGTATCATTTGTAAAAGTTTTACTATTACTATTCATAACAACCAACAAATTTTTAGCAAAAAATTCATTTGGCTCTTTAGTAAGGTTATTATTACTATCAAAAAAAACTTTTCCTTGAACTATCGCATTATTTGGGCAATTATTAATGTTGTTTGTAGGATTGCAAGTAGGCATACCAAATTGTAAATGCCAATACTTATAAATAAACGCGATAGAATCAAAAATATGGTTATAAGAAATCATAGAGCTATCAGTATATCTTCCATTAAAAAAATAATTGAAATTAGTTTTATTAAAAACACAATTTACGCTGCTTGAATCGACAATAATGTGCATGGAATCATTTAACCTTGGTAAACAGAATAAATTTTTACAATCTGCAGCCCATAATGTTTTTAAAGTAGTTGGGAATGCTGGAATAGAGTTTACACTTGAACTATTTAATTCGATCTGTAAGAGATTCTTAAGTTTGGGAATAAAATTATAATGTAGAAAATCGGTGTTATTTAATTTTAAATAGGTAACGTTTTGTAAATTGGATAAATTGATATCACTCAAACTTCGAATTTTTGTATTACTACAATCTAAAACCTTAAATGTATTTGTAAATTTTGTATGAAATATAAGACTATCTGGCAAACTCGTAATATTTGTATACGAACAAATAAACATACTTTCAATGTTAAGTTTAATGGGTAAAGAAGCAATTGGGTTGCCCGCAATATTGAGTGTAAATAAAGATAGGTTATTTGGTAGCTGAGTTATTTGATTGTTTTGAAGATATAAATTCAATGAAAACCTATTTAACAATGTAGAATTAAGGTTGGGAAACTGTGCAATTTGATTATTATTTGCTCTAACAAAATTTATATTTATTGGAAGTGATGGTAATCCCGTGAGTAAATTATTGGATACATTCAAATTATTCAAATTATTCAAAGTATCTAGCCTAGGGAGTGAAGTAATTAAATTATTAGAGCAATCAATAATTGAAATGGATTGAGGTAGGAGAGGTAAAGTAGTTAACTCATTATTGGTGCAAACTAAATTAATAAGTTTATTGTTTAGATTGGGCAGACTAACTAACTTATTGTAGCTACAACTTAAAGTTGTGAGTGATGATGGCAATACCCCAATACTTGAAATAAAATTATTGCTACACTCTAAAGTGTATAAATTATTTGGCAAATTTGGAATAGAAGTAATAAAATTGTTGTAACAACTTAAGTAATTTAAGTTATTATTAAATGCATTCAAAACAGTTAAATTGCAGTTGTTAACTGACAATGAAAAGCACATTAGTGGCAATTTATTAATGGAAGCAATAGGATTTGAGTCTAATATTATGGAAGTGAGTCTTGTAAAATATTCAATCCCAGAAACATTATTAATATTTTTTTTAACTAACGATAAGCTGTAAGTGTTATTGGTTTTCGCACAACTCGTATCCAACTGCTTTGCAGCATTAAAACAAGTTGGGTAAATGGGTATCAACGCATTCCTAAAATTAGTATCAGGCAAATTAATAAACTGGCTGTAACTGCATAAGCTTGTAATTAGTAACACTGCTATAAGGTAAAGTTTACGCATAAAAAATGGTTTATGTTGTAAAACTAGGGATT
>JBMLRA010000363.1:0-2036 GCA_049241265.1 Chitinophagaceae bacterium | reverse complement strand
TTTGAGCGTTTGCATAAAAATCAATGAAAGGCTCTATTTTTAATAGTTTATCATTATCGGCATCTTCAAAAACATACAAGTTTGAAAGCTTTAAAATGCTGCTAAGAAAGTCTTTTTGTAGAATGTTTTGTGGTAAAGAGTCATTTGCCACAAAATTATCATTTAACAATAAAATAGTTGGTTGAGCATTTGTGGCGTCAACCCTTAAAGTCCCACTATATGTTAATGTTTGACCAAGAATAATACTGCTTATTCTTACATCTATAAAATCGGCGGTTGAAAGCGAAATATTATTTATACTTAAATCAAAAAGACCCCCTATTGTGGTGCTTATAGTTTTTATAACTATATTGTTTTTTCTCAAATCCAATGTAATACTATCAGGAAAACCTGTATAAGATATAATATCAACAAAGCATTTTATATTTACATTTGTAGCAGTACCAGTAAAGTTATATGTAATATTGTCACTTGTTGTAAATCCACCTAAAGTTCCTGCCGTGTATTCTACAAATGTAGAGGTTGCATCATTTATTGATTGAGAATTTGCTATTCGGTTCAGCAGTAGTGTATTTCTTGCTGTCAAATCCTTTCTATTATGCGGAATAATCCAACTCTTAACCCTTGTAGTATTTAAGTGTGTGCTGTCAAATGTATATCCTGCATTTGCAAATATTTTATCAATGTATTCTTTTGCAAAAAAAGCTGGTCGAAACGTTCTATAATTCCAGTCTTTTTTTGCTGTGGAATAAGTACCATAATCAATTAAAGGGTAATAGTATCCAACACCAGCACTTGCATTATCCCAACTAGCAACAATATTAGTTAAGTTGTAAGTATGGTTGTAAGCACTAAAATCGAGGTCTTCAAGTTTAGCATTCCCTATTGATGCAACCAACCCACCAAGTTCACCAAAAACAGCACACTCATACTCAATAAAACCGTTATCGTTTATAATCTCTAAAAGCCTAAGTGTTCCTTTAAATACTTGGATATTATCAACAAATATTAAAGCCCTTGCACTTGTAGCAGCATTAAAATTCAATCCTACATTTGGCTGTAATGGGTTATAATCTTGACGTGCAGTTGTTTCAAAAATGCTACCAAACAACTTGTTATTGTTGTTAGTTCCTGGCAATATTATTGTTTTGCTAAAGGTTGTGTTTTTGCTTCCAAAATCTTTAATATCGTCAATTGCCAACGTTATCAATGTACTAAATGTTTTGTTTACATCAACTCTATATTTTTCTATGAATAGTTCCATTAGCTAAATTGTGTTTTATAGTTTTGTCCAAATTCAGCATCAATAACAAGATTAAACATTCCATCAACAATATGCTGTTTAAATTCATAATTGCTTTGGTTTATGGTTATTGGATAACGTACGTTATCAGTTCCTTGCAACCAAATAAAAGGACTTAATATTAACTGGCTTAACCATTGATACTCAGCATCGGTAAGTAAATCTGTTGCAACTTTTAGCTTCTCATTAAATCCAATTCCAAAAGCTTGTTTTTGCGTGTGCATGGTGTTTGAAGTGGCATAGCTTACAACACCACTACCATCAACTCTATAAGGTAATTGTTGCCATGTTTTGCGTTCAATATCTAAAGTTTTTTTACTAACTTTATTGAATAGCATTGTTTCAATTCCACCAAATCTATTTATAAAATGCACTAAGTAATTGGCATAAATCCCACCGCAAACAAACTCAATATCGAATCTAGTACCAGCAACTGTAATGTATTGGTTACCAGTTGTATTAATTATATAACTACTTATATCTAAATTATATATAGTGCCATCGGCTGCCGTTACATTGCTGCTAGTACCAGCCGTATCAATAACAGCAAAGAAGCCATTTGAAAGCACTGGTATAAAGTAAGGCGTTTTAAAAGAATTGTTGATATAAATCTTTCGAGGGCGTTCGGTAATTACCCCACCAACTAAAGCAGTTATTTCATTAAAATTACTTGTACGACCTGAGTAATAATTAAAAAAAGTCCTTGCTGTACTTGTAGCAACAACCGCTCCAA
>JBMLRA010000362.1:0-7500 GCA_049241265.1 Chitinophagaceae bacterium | reverse complement strand
GAGTCGGGCCCGTGTCTCAGTGCCCGTGTGGCTGATCATGCTCTCACATCAGCTAATGATCGTAGACTTGGTGAGCCATTACCTCACCAACTATCTAATCATACGCACACCCATCATCAAGTGCAATGCTTTAATATCATCACGATGCCGTGTCAATATATTATGGGGTATTAATCCAAATTTCTCTGGGCTATTCCCCGCTTGAAGGAAGGTTGTGTACGTGTTCCGCACCCGTTTGCCGGTCGCCACCATCCGAAGACGTGCTGCCCCTCGACTTGCATGTATTAAGCCTGCCGCTAGCGTTCATCCTGAGCCAGGATCAAACTCTCCATTGTAAATGAGTTTGAACTGACTTTAATCTCTTTCCGAAATTAACGTTAGTTATATAATTAAATTGATGCTCGTAAACCTTACATAAAAATTATTATTTTTATAATAAACTATGCTGCTGTTACTTTCAAACTTTCAAAGAACTTAATCGCAGTTTTAACACCGCAATTTCGTAGTGAAGAAGAATATTATTCTGTCTATTTGTTTCACTTTGTGAAGAACTTTTTTCGCTTTTTGCGTTATCCCCTTTTTCGATTGGGAGTGCAAAAGTAGAAGTATTTTTTAAACTACCAAATATTTTTTTATTTTTCTAATTTTTTTCTCGAAAAATCAAATCAAATATCAAAAAAATAATCGCTATAACGCCACTAAATATTTCAATTCTTTATCCCTCTTTTATACACCCAATCTTTATCGGGAGTGCAAATATAGAACCTACTACCACTCCACCAAATATTATTAATAATTATTTTATCCAAATTAACCAAAACTCAAGAAAATCAATAACTACAACAATGAAAAAAATAAGTATTTTAGAAGGCTCTTTTATGATGTGAGTAATAAAAGAATAAACTCAGTAAAAAATTCTAATAAAATGAATTATGCTGAATTTCTACCTGCATTGATAATGCCAAAAGAACATCGCATTACAAGCTTTTCGTAAGACTTTTTAATCATTGAGTCATTGTCGCAAACAATCTTATGCCTAATTTTCGTTAAAGCATATTGTTGTATAGTCGTTAATGGCAATACAATTTTTTCTCTCATTTGAATTGATAACTGATCAATAGGATAGTTTTTCATTAGTGACTCTTTATTAGAAAGTTTTAATATGTATTGTTCAGTAAGTGAATACTCATTTTTAATCATATTCCATATAGTACCATAGTCTGGATGCTGGTTTAAATAGGCTGTAAGTGGAAAATAACATTTCATCATTGCCATTTCACAATTATCAAAAAGTGTTCTTAGAAATAAAGACTTACTATACAACTCTTTTATTTCATCCCATTTACCAATAGACTCAATTTCTTGTAGTGCCGTACCAACACCATAGTAACCAGTAACATTTTGTTTTAACTGGCTCCAAGCTCCAACAAATGGAATTGCTCTTAAATCGCTTAACGACAAGCTTCCATTAACTCCTCTTTTTGCAGGACGGGAGCCGATATTTGTTTCAGTATAAAACCTTAGTGGGCTTGCGTGTTGTAAGTAGTTCACAAAATTTGGATGATTTTTCAACTTGAGATAAGCATCTAAACTTGTCTCTGAAAGGGTTGTAATTAAAGATTCCTGCTCAATTGTAAAATTTGCTTGACCACTATAAAAAAGCTCATTACTTACCCCAGCATTAATGAGTTGTTCTAAATTAAATTCTCCTCTATCAATTGTTCCAAAATTGCTACTTACAGTTTGCCCTTGAATCGTTAGCTGAATTTCTTTATTAGATATTAAATTACCCAATGAAGCATAAAACTTATTTGTTTTTCCACCACCACGTGCTGGTGGGCCTCCTCTCCCATCGAAAAATACAATATCAATGTTGTATTCATTGGATAAAGCAGTAAGTTGTTCTTTTGCTTTATATATACTCCAATTCGCCATTAAGTAACCACCATCTTTCGTTCCATCACTAAAGCCAAGCATTACAGTTTGAACATTATTTCGCCTATTTAAATGGCTTTTGTAGAAAGGGTTTGAATACAAAACTCTCATTATATCCATTGCATTTTGCAAATCATTGATAGTCTCGAAAAGTGGCACTATATCAACAGTTATCTTTTCACTATCCCATCCTGCTAAACTAAATAGTGCATAAACTTCAGCAATATGTAGTGGTTTATTACACATACTTATAATATACCTATTGCAGCCCAATTCACCATTTTGTTTTTGAATATGTTTTATCGCAGCAAAGCTTTGTAAGGTTTCATTTGCAAGAGAATCATCAACTTTTTGAGTAATATTTTGCTGCAATGAAAAAAGTAATTCCATTTTTTTTGCTTCGTTGAAATCATTATAATCATTAGGAAGAAAACTGAATATTTGATTTAGCTCATTAATAACTTTTGTGTGAATACTACTCTCTTGCCTAATATCTAAACTGGCGAAGTGTAGCCCAAATATCTCAACCTTATTTGTTAGCAAATCTACTAAATCAACAAACATACCATCGTGCTCATTTATTAGCATTTCTCTAATATTATCAAGGCTGTCGAGTAATTCCTTTTTACCAAATTCAATTTGATAATCAGACATAAACAAGTTACTGAATAATTTACTTTCAAGTAAAGTGAGCTCAATATAAACATTTTTAAAAGTAAGTCTACGCTTCATCCTTCTTACTTCCTGATAATAACATTTTAAAATAGAAGCACGTAATGCTGCAGCTACCTTTAATGTTGATTCGCCTGTTACAAATGGATTACCATCTCTATCACCACCTGGCCAAAAACCCATATAAATTATTGGATTATTCCTATCAAAACAATCGGGGTAAGACAATTTAAATGAACTGATTACTTTGCCTGAGGCTGGATAAAAAATGTTCTCCAAATACCAAATTAAACTTACTGCCTCATCATAAGGAGTTGGTTTTTGTTTATTGAAAAAAGGGGTCCTACCTAGCTGCTTTAGATAACTGTAGATATGGCTTTCATTATTACTTGAAATAGCGGTTGATAAATCATTGATAATGCCTAAAACATTATCAGGATAAAACTGTGTAGGATGTGCAGTTAACACCAATCGCACCTTAAAATCTTTCAATTTTTCCTTTAATTTATTTTCCATATTTCGCTCGTCAATCAACAAATTCAACTGTTTTAAGCTACCACTTCCATCTATATCGTTAACATTTTTAAAGGCTGCATCTTCAATAGCATCAAACAATACAAATTGTCTTTCTATGTACTGAACAAATTTAAAAAGCAAATCCTGCTTTTCCTCCTCGGTTTTACAATTCGTTTGTTTGTTTATAAAATTGTCAATTATTTGTTCGGGACTCAAACCTTCTGCAAATCCATCTTGACAAGATAACATTAGTAATGAAACTAAAATACCTGTCCTTTCTATTTTATGAAAAGGAAGCGAAGTGAATAAACTATTGTAGAGTTGAAATTTAGTTGCAACTAAATCATTAAATTTTTGTACGATATTAGTGTTTGTCATACGCTTTTGTTAGGCTATAAAAATAATGAAATTAGGTATTAGATATACCTAATAAATTTTACTAACTACTCAATTAATTACGTTTACAAACCTTTTCCATTATAGTAATCTTTTGCACATTTCAAATACCAATATTTGTAATATGATTGGAAACAGATTTATACAATTTAACCCCAACGAAAACAGCAAATCAAAATTTGATGATTTATTGAATATTCTTACACAGTTACTTACCTATACTAGTGGGGATTTTAATGAAGCAATCAGTTGGATGAACGAGCTAGACAAGCAGTATAAACTTACCGATGACAGCTATGCAATGGGCGATTTTCTTGAAGAACTCAAAGACAAAGGTTATATCAAAGAAAACCCAATTAGCGGCGATATTAAGATTTCATCAAAGATGGAACAAGGCATTAGACAAAGTAGTTTGGAGGAAATATTTGGTAAATTAAAAAAAACAAAACAAGGAAACCACTTTACCAATAAAGTAGGCAAAGGCGATGAAACAAATAGTGATATAAAACCATTTGCATTTGGTGATTCATTAGACCAAATTGATTTTACTGAAAGTATTAAAAATGCACAAATTAATCACGGTATTGAAGCATTTTCAATGCAAGAAGATGATTTGCAAATAAGAGAAACTGACTTTAAAACACAAACATCTACAGTGTTAATGATTGACATTAGCCACAGTATGATTTTGTATGGTGAAGATAGAATTACACCTGCTAAAAAAGTGGCAATGGCTTTGAGCGAATTAATTAAAACTCGTTACCCAAAAGACACATTGGATATTGTAGTTTTTGGCAATGATGCCTGGCAAATTGAAGTGAAGGACTTGCCCTATTTGCAAGTAGGCCCTTATCACACCAATACTGTTGCTGGGCTTGAATTAGCAATGGATTTACTGCGTAGAAGAAAGAATGCCAACAAACAAATTTTTATGATTACTGATGGCAAACCAACTTGCTTAAAAATTGGTGACAAGTATTATAAAAATAGTTTTGGATTGGATAGAAAAGTAGTAAACAGATGCATCAATTTAGCAGCACAATGTAAGAAGTTAAAAATACCTATAACAACATTTATGATTGCCAGCGACCCTTATCTGCAAAGCTTTGTACAGGAATTTACAGAGATGAACCACGGTAAGGCATTCTTTGCATCGCTTGATAAATTGGGTGCATTTTTATTTAAAGATTTTGAAAGTGGAAAGAATAAAACAGTTTATTAATCGGCTAGTGGTGAATAGGAAGTAGCTAGCGGTTAGCAGCAATAAGAAAATATTTAATAAAGAAAATAGTTGGTGAAAAGTAACAAGGCAAGCAACCACTAGCCTCTAGCTACATACCACTAGCCCAAAAGAAAAAATATGGACATTAAGAAAATTAAAACATTAAGCGATTTAAAAAAAAGTGGTTACAAACCATTATCGGTTAAAGATGAAATAAGAAAGAATCTTATCAATAAAATTCAGCAGAAAGAAAATCCTTTTGAAGGAATAATGGGTTATGAAGACACTGTAATTCCTGATACTGAAAGAGCAATTTTGAGCAGACACAATATTTTGTTTTTAGGATTGCGTGGGCAAGCAAAAACACGTATGGCAAGGCAAATGGTGGAGTTGTTGGATGAATATATTCCTTACGTTACTGGCAGTGATGTAAACGATGATCCATTAAAACCAATGACAAAATATGCTAAAGATTTAATTGCAGAATTAGGAGACAAAACACCTATTTCTTTTTTGCACAGAAGTGAACGTTATGGGGAAAAGCTTGCAACACCAGATGTAAGCGTAGCAGACCTTATAGGAGATATCGACCCCATAAAAGCTGCTAATTTAAAACTGCATTTTGCCGATGAAAGAGTGATTCATTATGGCATTATTCCACGCAGTAATAGAGGCATTTTTGTTATTAATGAATTGCCCGATTTACAAGCTCGTATTCAAGTGGCATTGTTTAATATTCTGCAAGAAGGTGATATACAAATTCGTGGTTTTAAATTAAGAATGCCACTAGACATTCTATTTGTGTTTACCGCCAATCCAGAGGATTATACCAATCGTGGTAGCATTGTTACGCCATTAAAAGATAGAATTGAAAGCCAAATTTTGACACACTATCCTAAGTCTATTGAAACATCATTAGCCATCACAGAACAAGAGGCAAACATAAATGTTGAACAAGCAGATAAAGTTGCTGTAAGTGATATTATCAAACGCGTGATTGAGCAAGTTGCTTTTGAAGCCAGAAACAATGAATACGTTGATAAAAAAAGTGGTGTGAGTGCAAGGCTTACAATTGCTGCGTTTGAGAATGCAGTAAGTAGTGCAGAACGCAGAGCTATCATCAACAACGAAAAAAATACACAAGTTTGGATGAGTGATTTAGTAGGCATTATTCCATCTATAACTGGTAAAATAGAATTGGTATATGAGGGTGAGCAAGAAGGCCCATATCAAGTAGCTATCAACCTTATTGAAAAATCTATCAGAACAATTTTTGTTCAATATTTTCCTAATCCCGAGCAACTAAAAAAACGCAAGCCAACAGGCAAAGCAAGTGCCGATGCTAAAGAAATAGAAAATCCCTACAAAGCTATCACACGTTGGTTTGACGCAGGCAATCACTTAGACATTTTACTTGATATGAGTGATGAAGCAAAACTTGCTGCCCTTTATAAAGTAGATGGTTTATATGCTTTGGTTAAAAAATATTATCCTCAGGGCAAAGAAAAGGAAACAGCCTTGCTAATGGAATTTGTGCTGCACGGTTTTGCTGCTTATTCCTTAATCAGTAAAAAAACAATTGAAGGCAAAATTGAGTTTAAAGATTTAATGGGCAGTATGATGAATTTTAGTGATATGCAAATGGATGAAGAGGAAGATTATAGTTAGATTATTATTATTTACACCATACTTTTATACAAAAAGCCCATTATTTTAATAGTGGGCTTTTTGTATAAGTTGGATAGTTGAAAAATTGGGACTTTCAAAAAGAGAAGTATTAAGTAAATACATCTAAAATAAGCAAAAGCAATGGGATAGTTGGAACAGGCTGATAAGTGTTTTTCTATATTTTAGTATTCAACTATTAAAGTATAATCCTTAAAAATGAATTATTGAGAATTGTTTATGATTACAATACACCTACTTTTGGATGTATTGGTGAAAGTTTTAGTTTGAAACTTGACGCAATGTAGAAGTTACTGCAATTTTAGAAAGTCCCCAATAAACATAAATATGATAAGATATTTTCTATATTTTATTACAATTATTACAATTTTGACATTTGCTGGAAGTTGTGGCTCAACAGCAAAACTTTATCCTTACGATGATAAGAATAGAACAATTGTTGGACAATTAAGCGACTCTGAATTTATTGCTTTAAAACAATATTTAATTGCTACGACAAAATCAAATTTGAAAGACACAATAATTATTAAGTATGACTTTAATAATGAGACTTGCTGGGAAAGACTAGACCAAAGAGAAGACGAAAATATTATGGGCTTTGTAAAAAGACATCAAGAAGCAGTGAAACACGTTTTAGACACAAGAAAAAATGTTTCTGCTTTTGATTTTAGAGAACCAGGAGACAACTTAAATAAAATAAAAATGTGGGATAATTCTATCATAATTGATAGTTCAATGCAACTTTTCAATTTGTTTTTTAAATTTCGTTCCAATTGTGGTAATTCAATCATAGTTATGCCAGACAAAAAGTTTGTCTATATTCATTCAGACCCACACTCTGAAATTTTATATTTGACACAAAAGCAAATTGAAAATATTCTAAATGCAAAATAAAACTGCTACTAAAATATGCATATGGTTTGGCATTATTGGGGCTTGACGAATTTAGCCTCATATTTCTGCTACTATTTAACTTAAGTTCCATTCACCACTTTATATTCTCTTCGCTATTGTAACTATTACAGTTAGACTGTAAGCTATTCGTCTTTAGTTCTTAACTTCAACTTTTAAAA
>JBMLRA010000361.1:0-1958 GCA_049241265.1 Chitinophagaceae bacterium | reverse complement strand
GTGGTGTATTTGCTTTATTGCTTCGTGGTATGCCATTTAGTATAAGTGCAGGTATTGGTTTTATTGCATTATTTGGCGTAGCCGTATTAAATGGTATTGTATTAATAGGCACTTTTAATCAATTAGAAAAAGAAGGCATTACCGATGTAATAAAACGAGTAATAGAAGGTACAAAAATTAGGTTACGACCAGTATTAATGACAGCCACAGTAGCCAGTCTTGGATTTTTACCAATGGCTTTAAGTAGCAGTGCAGGTGCAGAAGTACAAAAGCCTTTAGCCACAGTTGTAATTGGTGGTTTAATTACAGCTACATTCCTTACCCTATTTGTATTGCCTTTACTATACATCATTTTTAATACTAAAGTTTCATTGAAAAGAAAACCGAAAATGAAAAAGATTACAACAGCAACTACAATGCTACTGTTGATGTTTGCTTTAAATATAAATGCTCAAACAGTTAAGCAAATAACAATTGATGAAGCAATCAATATAGCAATTCAAAACAATCAATCTGTAAAAGCAAGTGGCATTGATATTCAAGCAACTGAAAGTTTACGAAAAACTGCAAATGAATTGCCTAAGTTAGATTTTAATACACAGTTGGGACAGTACAATAGTATTAAGTTTGACAATGCTTTTCAGCTATCACAAACCATACCTTTTCCTACATTGTTTGGTGCTAAAAAAGAGTTGATAAATGCTGAAGTAAAAGCAAAGCAAATACAACAGCAACTCACTATTTATGAAATCAAAAATCAGGTTCGTAGTCTGTATTATCAAATAGAATATTTACAACACAATAAACTAAAATTAGAAAGTTTAGATAGTTTGTACAATGAGTTTATACGTGTAGCCAATTTGCGATACAAAACAGGCGATACCAAAAAGATTGAGATTAGTACAGCCGAAACCAAAAAGGGCGAAATCAATTTATTAGCACAGCAAAATCAAGTGTATTTACAAAATGCCTATCAAAGTTTAAGAACATTATTAAAGACAAAAGATAGTATTGTGATAATTTCAAATGCTACCTATACACCTTTACAAGTAAATAGTTTAATAGATACCAATGCCATTGCCAACCACCCAATGCTACAAGCTATTTATCAAAATATGCAAATAGCAGAGCAAACCAAAAACGTAGAAAAAGCACAAGGATTGCCTGATTTCAAAATTGGATATTCTAATCAATCTTTAATAGGCATACAAACTATAAATGGAGTGGATAAATACTTTGGAGCAGGTAATAGGTTCAATGTAGTTAATATTGGTGTAGCTATTCCACTAACATTTGGAGCTACCAAAGCCCGAATTAAAAGTTTAGAATATCAAAAACAAAGTTTGCAAACACAGGCAGAGTATCAAACTACATTACTCAATACACAGTTGCAAAATACCTTAGCTCAATACCAGCAAGATGTACAGCAATACAATTATTACAAAACCCAAGCATTACCCAATGCAGATGATATTGTAAAAGCAGCACAATTAGGTTATCGTACAGGTGATATTACTTATGTAGAGTATTTGTATGCACTGCAAACAGCCACAGATATTCAGTTAAAGTACTTGCAATCCATTCAGCAAATCAACCAAACAGTTGTAAACATCAATTCAATAATCAATAAATAATTAAAAATATGGCATTCAATATAAGTAAAACAATAGGTTCAGCAATCATACTTAGTATATTGCTTTCAGCTTGTGGCGGTAAGTCAGAAAAAGATACCAATAGCCAAGTTGCTAAAGAAGAAAAAACAGAAGTAAAACCACAACTAAAGCAAGAAGCTACACCTACAATTGCAGCACTCACTACTGAGCAAATTAAAACTGTAGGTATTACTTATGGCACTGTAGAAATGAAAGAACTTACAGCTACCATAAAAGCAAATGGAAATCTTAAAGTACCCAACAATAACAAAGGAAATGCTACTTCTTTATATGGAGGCGTTATAA
>JBMLRA010000360.1:0-18283 GCA_049241265.1 Chitinophagaceae bacterium | reverse complement strand
ATGTTTTATGGGTGGTTTTAGAATAACTACTAACACAGGTAAATCTTCAATACTGATAATACTTTATTCAAGGCAAAAATAAAAATGTAAAGCCAAAATTAACGCTAAAGCTATTGTTGGAGGATATTGTTAATTTGTCTTTGTTTCATTATTGTATCATTATAAACTCACAACACGAAACCTTCGTGTAATTCTTTTTTAAGTCTATCAGCTTCTGCAAACTCTTCTGTTATTTCAACAGTTTGAAGCTAGCCATAAGGAATTACTTGCTAGTAATAATTTGATATCAAATACTTGTTAACTATTTCTTCTTGACTATCAATGTAATTTAGTTGACAACCAAATGGAAGTATTGATGATATTTGATTAATAATATCAGGTGGAATGGTAAAAGCCTAATGACAAAATTTAATTTCCACGTTTACTGCATGAGTTTTGCCAGTTACATATTTTGGGTTGGAGATATGCGTAAATAAGTCTTTAAAAAAGTATATTGTATTGCCTTATGTTTTCAAGTAATTAGTCTATATACCATTAGCATTAAATAAATACATCTGCTATATCAGTATTATTTATAAGACACGCTTTTATCCATTTGATTTCGAATTTCTATTTAAACCCCACATAAACACAGCAACACAAAGTAGTATTACTAACCAAAGCCAACTTAAATCAATAATTTTTGTAAATAGTGTTGATGGCTTTTTTTTGTCTTTTTCCATTAACAACAAACCAATATCTCTTGCTAAAACCCCCATAGATGTTGAATCTAATCCATCATAAGCTTGTCCAAGCCTGCCACGCATTTGATAATTTTTGTCCAGCAAAGCAAATCTGCTAGTGTGTGCAAAACCAGTATCAACAGGCTCTGTACTTAGTTTATCAATTCTTAATTCTTCAAAAATAAATTTATAGATACTATCTCTATTACCAGTAAGTAACCACCAATTATCTGGGTTTATTCCATAGTTATTGGCATAAGTTTTTAACTGCTGCACACTATCGCTCTCAGGGTCTATAGAAAGTGAAATAAACTGCACTACCGATGTATCTACTTTAAGCCTTGATGAACCCCCTGTTTTAAAAGATTCTTGCAACTGCTTCATACTTCTTGTAAGTCTAGGGCAAATGCTTGGGCAATGTGTAAAAAACAAGTCTAGTACAATGGCTTTATTTTTAATATCATATAAGTTTACAGTATCGCCAAGTTGGTTTACCAGTGTAATATTGGCTGTTTTATGCCATAGCGTATCGAAGGTTGTTTTTCCATTTTTTTCAGTTTTCACAACATCATCAAGCAATAATTTTCTAGGTAGTGTTACGCCATTATCACTATAATATTTTAATGCTAAATAGCAACCCACTGGTATTAATATGGTTATGCAAAGTGTTAATATAGACCTGTTATTCATTAGTATTTAAAATTAAATGTTGGCAAAAGTAAATCTATTTAAAGGGCTGTCACAGGTTATATTCAAATAATTTATAAAAAAAACCATCGCTTTAGGCGATGGTTTATTATAAGTAGTAATTTTTATTAATGATGTGCAGGAGCGGTAGCAGGCTCAGCAGTTTTTTCGTGTGCAGCTTTACCGTGGTGCTTTTCCTGAACCTTAATAGTACTTTGTTCTTGTGTATGTTTATCGTATCTGTTTTTTAAATTTTTATACGAATTACCTTCATATAAAAAAGAAATAATAAACCAAACAAACAATAATAAAGGCACCACAATAGTCATAATCATATTTTTTATTTCATGCTTTAAATGCATAAAATAAGAAACAATATAAAAAGCCTTAACCATCATTAATATTAAGATAGTACCTTTTAAAAACATAATCATACTTTGACTCATATCATGAGATAAATACATCCAAAATCCCATTGCTAATTCAACAAGAGTTAATGCAGATAGAATCCATGTTATTTTCCAAATTTCCTTTTTAGCTGCTGCATAGGTTTCAGCATTGTATGTATGTTCCATTTATATTATTAGTTAGAATGTTATTTAAAAAAATTAATAAGTTATACTAAGTAGAATAGTGTAAATACAAATACCCAAACTAAATCTACAAAGTGCCAGTACAAACCAGCTTTTTCAATCATTAAATAATGACCTTTCTTTTCAAAAGTATTATTCAATGTCATAATTAGCATTACTATATTAATTACAACACCACTAAATACGTGGAATCCGTGAAAACCAGTAATGGTAAAGAAAAAGTTGGTAAAGTTTGTGGTAGCGTGTGTTCCATCAGCATTTGTAAATGGATTTAAACCCCACCATGCACCTTCAGCGTGTAAGTGTGTCCACTCCCAAGCTTGGCAACCTAAGAAAATAGCACCACCAATAATTGTTAATATTAAATTTTTTACAACCCCTTTTTTATCTTGATGGTGACCAGCTTGAACAGCCAAAACCATTGTTACTGAGCTTACAATTAACACAAATGTCATAAAACTCACAAACACCAATGGTGCTGCTGCTGAACCCTCAGCTTTAAAAGGATAAGAACTAAATACATGGTTAGGGTCAGGCCAACCATTAGTAGCAAATCTGCTAGTACCATACGCAATAAGAAATGCTCCAAATGTAAAAGCATCACTCATTAAAAAGTACCACATCATTACTTTTCCATACTCTAAATTAAATGGGCTTTTTCCCCCACTCCACCATTTTGTGTTATGCACTGCAGTTGTTGACATATTTGGTTAAATATTACGGTCGCAAAAATATTGGCTATTGACCAAACTTATATGATTATAAAAAAATATTTTAAAAAAAAATGATAATTATTATCAATTTAGCGTAGAAACATCAAAAAGAAAAGTAGATAAAGCCATAATACATCTACAAAATGCCAATAAGTTGCCATTATTTCTACAGGAATAGAACTGTAATTTTTTATTTTACTAAAATACACTTTACCATACATAATTAACAATGCTATCACACCACCTAAAACGTGTAGGGCGTGTAAGCCAATAATAACTACTAAAAAGGAAGCCCCGGGATTGCTATTTCTGCCAACTAATTTAATGCCATGACTTTGCAAATCTTTAAATCCTAATAACTGTGTTGCTGCAAAAGCTACACCTAATATAGCTGTAATGCCTAGCAACACTCTATATCGCTGCATTTCCTTTGCTTTAATAGATTTCACAGCTAAATGTACCGAAACACTGCTAATCAAAATAATAATTGTACTTACCCAAAATATATTAGGCAGCGATACATTAATTACATTGTCTTGGCTTTTTTTCACAATATAAGCACTTGTTAAACCTGCAAACATCATGCAAATACTACCAATTGCTATCCAAATTAAAAATTTATGAGGGTGTAATCTTTCTGTTTTTTTTGAACTAACTGTTACCATAATAAATATTTTTAAGGAATTTTATCCCATAATAAAGCCAAATAAACAATTGGCAAATAAATGTAGCTGCTAAACATAACCCTTCTAGCAGCTTTTATATCCATTGAATTATATAACCTAACGCACTGCACAACCATAAAAAGATTTGCAATTACTAAAATCCACAAACCAACACCATTAAAAAGGCTATTAGTAAAACCAAAATGATGCAAGCCTGCAATTTTAATGTTATCTAAAAAAGGTAAAATACCAATAGGAATCATTAAAACACTATACATTATTGCCTGTAATGCAGTAAACTTTGTTGGTCCTTCTTTGCTTGGCAACAATTTAAAACCAACTTTTGTATAATCTTGGTGTGCTACCCATGCTATTGCCCAAAAATGTGGAAATTGCCAAATAAATTGGATGGCAAATAAAACCAATCCACCTGTCCAACTAATCTCTTGATTATAAAACCCTGCTACCCATCCTATTAAACAAGGGAAAGCACCAGGAAAAGCACCCACCAAAACAGAAATAGAGTTTACCTTTTTTAATGGTGTATAAATGTAGGCATATAAAAAAAGGCTAAACGCAGATAATAGTGCAGCTGTTAAGTTAAAAAAAAACCACATAAGTGTGCACCCAACAACACCTGCTATTAAAGCAAAAACCATAGCTTCATTCACACTCATTCTGCCACTAGCTACAGGTCTATTCGCTGTGCGTTTCATATTAGCATCGGTATCTTTTTCAACTGCTTGGTTAATAGCATTGGCACTACCACAAATAAGCATACCTGCAGTAAATAAAATGGCTACCATTTTAAAGTTGTAGTCATTATGTGGTACTAATAAAAAACAAATTACACAAGTAAAAACAACGGTAAAACTGAGTGTAAATTTGGTTAGTTCTTTATAATCTTTAATCTTTTGCATTTGTAATTTGTGCAAAGAAACAACTGTATAGATGACGGGAAAAGAAATATTTTGTTTTTTCAGTGATTCGTAAAAAAGTGCAGAGCTATAAGCGTATATCCATTAAAATAGTGTAACGTTTTTTCAGCCAAAACAACTCCCTCCAAAACCCCATCTAATGAACACTCATTATTGGGAGACTCCCTATCAACGCCCTATTGACTCCCTATTGACTCCCTATTGAATTCCTATTGACTCCCATTAGATTCCCAAACTTGGAGAAATAATATAAAACTAAAAACAAAACCACTTAATTTAACTCGTAAGAACTGAATAGCTAAAAGTTCATAGAATCTGAAACAAAAAACGCTAAGATTTCTCTTAGCGTTTTTAATATTTTAGTGACTACTTTCATCGTGTCCTAGAGGAGTAACTTGTGAAATGTACTCTTTACCATCTTTGCCATAATCGTATGCCCAACGATGAACTTCAGGAATTTCACCAGGCCAGTTACCATGTCCTGGATTGATAGGAGTAGTCCACTCAAGTGTGTTACTTTCCCAAGGGTTTTTAGTAGTTACTTTTCTACCTTTAAATACTGAATAAAAGAAATTAAATAAGAACAATAACTGAACCATAAATACAATCATAGCTACAGTACTGATGAATGTATTTAACTCAGCAAATTGCTTAAAACTTTCCCAAATACTATAATCATAATATCTACGTGGCATACCAGCTAAACCTTCATAGTGCATAGGCCAAAAAATTAAATAAGCACCCACTATAGTAGCCCAAAAATGAATGTATCCTAAAGTATTGTTCAAATACTTACCATACATTTTTGGAAACCAATGGTAAATACCAGCAAACATTCCAAACATACTTGCTACACCCATTACAATGTGAAAGTGTGCTATCACAAAATAAGTATCGTGCAAATGAATATCTAATGCTGAGTTACCTAACCAAATACCAGTTAAACCACCACTAATGAATAAACTAACGAATCCAATAGCAAACATCATAGCAGGGGTAAATCGAATACTACCTTTCCACAATGTAGTTAACCAGTTAAAAACTTTAATAGCTGATGGAACAGCAATTAATAGTGTTAGTAATACAAATATAGATCCAAGGAAAGGATTTAAACCTGTTACAAACATATGGTGAGCCCAAACTAAGAATGCAAGAATTGCTATGGCGAACAAACTACCAACCATAGCCATATAACCAAATATTGGCTTTCTACTGTTTACAGACAGGATTTCACTCACCATACCCATTGCAGGTAATAAGATAATATATACCTCTGGATGTCCTAAGAACCAGAATAAATGCTGAAATAATATAGCACTACCACCTTCATTTGGCAAAGCACCAACACCATTCACAAATATATCAGATAAATAGAAGCTTGTTCCAAAGTTTCTGTCAAATATCAATAGAACACAACCAGATAATAAAACAGGGAAAGATAAAACACCAAGAACAGCAGTAAAGAATAGAGCCCAGATTGTTAATGGTAATCTTGTCATACTCATTCCTTTTGTTCTCATATTAAGCACTGTTGCAATATAATTCAAGCCTCCAAGCAGAGATGATACAATAAATAGAGACATTGAAATCAACCATAAATCCATACCTGTTTTAGAACCAGGTGAAGCATCACCAAGTGCACTTAAAGGAGGATATGCAGTCCAACCACCACTGAAAGGACCATTTTCAACGAATATAGAACACATCATTACAATACCAGCTAAAAAGAAGAACCAATAGCTAAGCATATTCATAAATGGCGATGCCATATCTCTTGCTCCAATTTGAAGAGGAATCAAGAAATTAGCAAATGTACCACTAAGACCTGCGGTTAATACAAAAAATACAAGAACTGTACCGTGTGTAGTAACAAGTGCATAATAAGCTTGTGGGGTAATATGTCCTTTTTCTGCCCACCATTTACCTAATAAATCCTCCAACCAAGGGAAGCTGTCATTAGGATAACCTAATTGTAATCTAAATAAAACACTCATTAAGCCACCAATAACAGCCCAAACCATACCTGTAATAAGGAATTGTTTGGCAATCATTTTGTGATCCATACTAAAAACATACTTACTAATAAATGTTTCTTGATGATGGTGTTCGTGATGCTCATCGTGAGCTATATGGCTATGAACATCGTGACTTTGTAAAACTGCTTCAGTACTCATATTCAATTTCTTTAATCTCTAATTTTTAAATCAAAAGTCAAAATTTGTTATTAAAACTACTACTACATATCTTCAATTTTGAAGATATCCCAAATATTATAACTATTTATTACCTAAACTTGCCACTGCTACTTTTGATACTGTATCAACTTTTGCTGGCTCTGCTGGTGCAAAAACGCTTAAAAATTTAGGCTTTTGTTTAGCCAACCAAGCATCGTATTCAGCTTGAGTTACAACCTCAATATTTCCTTTCATACTATAGTGTCCATTACCACACATTTGATCACAACTTATTTCATATTGAAAATTTGGATTTTTTGTTCTTTCCTTCATTTCATTAGTTGTGTAAATTGGAGTAAACCATAATGTTGTTGGCATACCAGGAACAGCATCCATTTTCATTCTAAAATGTGTAAGTCCAACATCATGGATAACATCTCTTGAATTAATAATCAACTTAACTGGTCTGTTTTTTACAACATACATTGTTTGTTCCATCACTAAATCATCATGTGTAAACTTATCATCTTTTAACTGCTGAGGTTCACCATTAGCTCTATTTACAATTGTATCTTTCCAGATTAAGCCTAAACTATTATCTGCAGCATCAATCATTCTGTAATATTTTTTTCCAAACTCTCCATCCTTACCTGGGTATCTAAAAATCCAACCAAATTGTTTTCCTGTAATTTCAACTTGTAAAGCGTTAGCTGGAGCTTCGCTAGTGAAGCTGAACCAATTTCTTAAACCAATAACTACTAAAACGGTAAGGAAAATAGCTGGTACAGCAGTCCATAGTACTTCAAGTTTAGTGCTATGGGCAAAGAAGTAAACTTTTCTACCCTCTTTTTCTTGGTATTTATAGGCGAACCAAAATAATAATATTTGTGTGAAAACGAAGACAATACCAGTTATTGCAAGTGTAGTCATTAACATACTATCTACTTTAATACCTTGCTCACTTGCTGGTCCACCATTAAACATTTGAGTTTTTGGGGCAAGTACTTTATTACAATACCAAACACCAAATAAGCCAATAATCATAAAGGTTAACATCAAAAAACCATTAACCTTATTGGTTTGTCGTTTTGTTTGCTCCTCTCCTTTTAATATACCAACATATTCTGCTGCTTTGGATATTTGAAAAATAACCAAGAAAATAAGTGCAATTACTGCTATTACTAAAAACATCTGCATATAATATCTTATAAAAAATTCAAATTAAAAACTAAATAACCTTACTAATCATCACAAAATATCTCAATTGAACTGTTAATAATTGTCAATTATGTGTGATGTATAATACTTTCTTTTAGGAAAGGATGATACTTTGGTACCAATGGCTTGCTTGCTAAAGCTTTACTAACACCAAAAATCATTACCCCAACAAAGAAACTAAGTATACCAAAATCAAACCAACCTAATGTAACATGTTCCTTGCTAATACTACCCATCACCTGCTGATAATAATCAATCCAATGACCGAATATAATTAACACGGCCATAAAAGTTACTAGTGTATAATTTCTTTTAGCAGCTCTCTTCATTAATATTAATAAAGGGCATACAAAGTTTATAATTAAGTTTAAGAAGAATATGGCTTTGTAAGGACCTTGAACTCTATGCTTGAAATACACAGTTTCCTCTGGTTGATTTGAATACCATATCAACATATATTGACTGAACCATAAATAAGTCCAGAAAACTGAGAATGCGAACATAAACTTTGCTACGTCGTGTAAATGCTCATTATTTGTATATTCTAAGTAACCTTTATTCTTAAGGTAAACTACCCATAATGCAATTAAACTCATACCACTAACAAACGTACTTGCAAAGTTGTACCAGCTATACATTGTACTATACCAATGTGCGTCTAAGCTCATCATCCATAACCAAGGAATTGTAGAACCAACTGTTAAACCAAACCAAACAAGAAAAGTAGCTGCACGAACTGTGTTTTGCTTAATGAAAGCTGCACCAGTAATACCATCCATTGCAGCTTCGTCTGCTTTGTTGCTTAATTTTCTCATTCTGTAGCCTAGAAAACTCCAGAGTCCTACAGCTAAAATACTCCAAATTGTAAAGAATGTAACATTTAAAAAACCTGATTTTCCTTTCAGTATTGGATCATTAGCTACAACAGAGTCTATAGACCAATGATAGATATGATGGTTATGAGAAAAAACAGCATATAATAAAACTGCTAAAGTTATACTACCAAAAATTGGCACTAAGGTCGAGATTGCTTCAGGAATTCGACGAAAAGCAGCAGGCCATCCTGCCCAAGCCATAGTAGTAGCACATAAAAAAAACATTGCTGCATTACAAACCAAAGTCCAAAAAATTGTATTGTACATTATGGTTCCAATGAAAACAGCTTTCTCGTGCTCATTTCCCATTCCCTTTGTGAATAGTCCAATTACAAAACTTATTAAACCAACACCTATTAAAGCGAAAGCCCAAGTTTTCATTTTTGAAGGAATCGCAAATTGTTCTCTTATTGATGACATCTTTTCTCAATTATTAATTATGAATATGAGTATTGAACTCAAGATTCTTTTACTATATTATTTTTTTGCTGCAGTAGCATCAGTTGGTGTAGCTGGTGCTGCACTTGCTTTTGCTTCTTTTTGTTTGTGCTTGATATAAGCAATTACTTCCCAACGTTGCTTTCTAGTAAGCTGCGATGCGTAGCTACCCATTAAGTTCTTTCCATAAGCTACACTATAAAACATTTGACCTTCAGGCATTGCTTCATATTTAGCATCACCTACTAAAGTTGCAGGCTTTGCAGGGTAAGGTCCTTCACCTCCTTTATAAAGTGGCCCATTACCATCTAAATTTTTTCCATGACAAATTCCACAATTTATCAAATACAATCTTTCTGCCTCAACTAATTCATTGGAGTTTAATGAATCTATTGGACTCTTAGCTGCTTTTGAAGCAAAATAGTTTGTAGTATCACCAACTTTATCTTTTGGAATATTGAAAGGAACCTCTTCTCCTCTAAAAATAGTCCCAGAAACTGGCAGGTTGTTATAAAATATTTTTTGCCCCTTTTCTTTTTCATTCTCTGTGTAAACAGCAGAATCTCTTTCTGCATAAGTTTCCAAAGCTCTACTGTAAGCCATATCTGGCATATATACATTGCTAGGATGACGCTTCACATCGTCATCACAACCAATTAAGGTTGTAATTAATGCTAGACTTGCTATGATATAAATTCCTTTCATTCAAAAAATATAAAAAATCAATAATAATGTTAAGGCTAATTATGCTATAGATAACTTATTTTCAAAAGGCATTTCGTCTTTATCGTATCTGCCAATCCACCATCCATCTTCTGCAACTTCAGTCTTTATTTCCATTGCTCCACAGTTTTGTAAAAATGCCTCAGCTTCTGATGTATTAGTTTTATCTGTACATTCTATAACCATCACAAATAAATCATCAGTTGCTCTTGGGTTAAAATGATGCTTTTTTACAAATGGTGCTAATTGGCATAAATAACAAAAAGTTAAAACCATACCCACAGCAGCAAACAATACAGTTAATTCAAACATAATAGGAATCCAAGCTGGTAATGCAAAGTGTGGTTTGCCACCAATGTCTAGAGGCCAATCTTTTGTAAAAATCCAACTAATACAACTAATTGCAGTGGTGGTGCCTGTAATACCATAAATGAAACCTGCTGTGTGTAAACTAGTTTCTCTCATTCCCAATGCGTGATCCAAACCATGTACTGCAAATGGGGTATAAACATCTTTAATTTTGTATCCTGCTGTGCGTACTTTTTTAACTGCTGGAAATAGAGTATCCTCAGTATCAAAACAACCAACAACAAATTTCTTTTTTGCCATATTATTTCAGTTAAAAGTTAAAGGTTAAAAGCTAAAAAGTAAATCCTTTTTAAAACTTCAAACATTTAACACTAAACATTAAACTTTATTAGTGTGCATGTGCCATTTCGTGACCAAAACTTTCAGCATCTTTCTTTTCAATTGCAGCCATATCATCTTTGTAGCTTTCACCAGAAATTTTAAGTACATACTTAATTTCTGCAACAGCAATTACAGGCATATATTTAGCAAACAAGAAGAAACAAGTAAAGAATAATCCGAATGATCCAAGATAGAAACCAATTTCCCAAGTTGATGGACTATAGTAAACAGACCAACTAGAAGGCAAATAATCTCTATAAATAGATGTAACAATAATTACAAAACGTTCGAACCACATACCTATATTTACTAACACACTCATAAAGAATGTAACAAATAGATTTCTTCTCATTTTTCTACTCCAAAAGATTTGAGGGCTAATAACATTACAAGCCATCATACCCCAATAACTCCAACCATATGGACTGAATAAATTGGCACGGCTGTACCAGAAAGTATAACCTTCATATTTACTTTGGCTATACCAACCCATAAACAATTCAGTTAAATAAGCTATACCAACGATAGAACCTGTTAAAACAATCACTTTGTTCATTGCTTCTATATGCCCCATTGTTACATAATCCTCCATTCCAAATACTTTTCTAACAATAATCATTAAAGATTGTACCATTGCAAATCCACTAAATACAGCACCAGCAACGAAATATGGAGGGAAAATTGTTGTGTGCCAACCAGGTATTACGGATGTTGCGAAGTCAAAAGATACAATTGTGTGTACTGATAATACTAATGGAGTTGACAAACCTGCTAACACCAATGATAAACTCTCATGACGTTGCCAATGTTTTGTACTTCCTGTCCAACCAAATGCAGCAATACCGTATAAATGTTTACGCAATTTTGTTTTGGCTCTATCACGAACAGTTGCAAAATCTGGAATTAGACCACTATACCAAAATAATAACGAAACTGTAAAATAGGTTGAAATTGCAAATACGTCCCAAAGTAATGGCGAATTGAAGTTTACCCATAATGGTCCACGACTATTGGGATAAGGCATTACAAAGAAAGCCATCCAAACACGGCCCATATGCCAAATTGGAAACTGTCCAGCACACATTACAGCAAAAATTGTCATCGCTTCAGCAGCACGATTTACACCTGTTCTCCAACCTTGTCTGAACAATAGTAGAATTGCTGAAATCAATGTACCTGCGTGACCAATACCAACCCACCAAACGAAGTTAGTAATATCCCAACCCCATCCTATGGTTTTGTTTAGATTCCATTGACCAATACCATAAGTAACCTCACGATAAATAGCATATACACCAAAAAGTAAAAGTGCAACAGCTATGTAAAAGCCAATGTACCAAAGTTTTGTTGGTTTAGCCTCAATTGGTCTAATAATGTCTTCAGTAACTTGATGATAAGTCTTGTTACCATAAACCAAGGGTTCTCTTAACTGTGATTCGTATTTTAAACTCATATAATATATCTGTCCTAAATCTTGTTAAAGACTTTTGGAATTATAAATTTATTTTATTTCAGTCAACAAAGTATAAACCTCAAATTACGCTTTATGTTCTGCTTTTTCTACTTCTATATTTCTAACTTTTGCCATATAACTAACATTTGGCATCACATGAAGCTGCTCTAAACTATAGAATAATCTATTTGCATTATCTTCTCTATGCATAGTAATGGCACTATGTTTATCATTTACATTACCAAACACAATAGCTTCAGTTGGACATGATTGTTGACAAGCAACTTTCAAATCCCAACCCTTATCTGTACCACCAGTTTCTAATGGTCTGCTTTCTTTCTTAGCTTTTAACTTACCTTCTTGTAAACGTTGTACACAGAAACTACATTTTTCAATTACACCTCTAGAACGAACTGTAACATCAGGATTTAAAACCATCCTTGTTAAATCATCATTCATATAATGAACTGCATCATTCAATTCATCTTGATTATTAGCAAAACTATCAGATCCTGTATAATCAGCCCAGTTAAATCTTCTTACTTTGTAAGGACAGTTATTTGCACAATATCTTGTACCAATACATCTGTTGTAAGTCATTTGGTTTAATCCTTCACTGCTATGATTTGTTGCAGCAACAGGACAAACATTTTCGCAAGGTGCATTATCACAGTGTTGGCACATCAATGGTTGGAAAACAACACTTGGGTTGTCTAAATCATTCCCACTATAGTAACGATCTATTCTTAGCCATTGCATATCATGAAAACGCAAAACCTCAGCTTTACCAACAACACTTACGTTATTTTCAGCAGTACAAGCTACAACACACGCTCCACAACCATTACAAGCATTTAGGTCTATACTCATTCCCCATTTAACTCCTGGCTTATCGTATGGTTTATAAATACTACCATTTTGTCTGAACTTATCAAAAAATTCTTCAGTTTTACCTGACTTTTTAAGTTCTTCAATTTCTTTCTCACTAAGACCAGTATAAGCTTTAAGCTCCTCAATTCTCTCTTCTAATACCTCATTTGAATTATGTCTTAATTCAGCTAAGGTTAACTCTTTCATTACCTCAGTTCTATTACCTTGGTCTGTATTATATATATTGTGCGTTTGTGTTAATGCTACAGGATATAAATCGGCTGTAAGCGTTAATTTAACATCATTTGCTACTAAACTTACTGAACCATTATTTAAACTTGAGAATTGGAAAGCATTCACACCAACAGCTTTATCACCATCAGTTCCAGCTCTTCCAACTTTACTGTGACGACCATAACCAAGGGCGATACCAATTGTGTTAGGGTGTGTTCCTGGAATAATTAATGCAGGCAAACTAACTTTTTTTCCACCCACAGTTACTTCAACAACTTTCTTCTTAGGTTGAACTTCATAAGAATCTGCTTGACCATTATTTGTCAAGTCAATTTTAAGAAGTTCTTTTGCCATAGCAGGAGAAACTATCAAATAGTTATCCCACGTAGCCCTAGTTACAGGATCTGGCATTTCCATCAACCAAGGATTTGAAGTTCCTTCTCCAGTACCTATTGCTACTTTTTGATATAATTGAAGTTCTACTCCTTTACCAACTTGAACAGATGACAATGCTGATTTTGCAGCATCAACCACACTTGCAGTAAACGGAGTTGCCAAAGTTGTTGTAGCTACAGTACTCCAAATTCCATCTTGTAAAACTTTGTCCCAAGAGTTTGTTGCTCCCAACTTATTGGCCCAGTATGTCTTTAAAGTACCAACATAATCAATTGTACTTCCACTCCATTTTAATAGGCTATCTTGCCATTGACGTGTTTTAAACAATGGATTGATTGTTGGCTGTAAGAATGAAAAGTGCCCAGTAGCTAACTCAGCATCACCCCAAGATTCTAAATAATGGTTAGATGGTATTTGATACTTGCACAACTGTGAAGTTTCATCTTCTTTAGCATTAAAGCTAATTGTTGTTTTAATTCCTTTTATCCAAGCAGCTACTTTGGCTGCATCAAACCAAGAATAAACTGGATTAGCATCCACAACAATTAAAGTATCAACTTTTTCAGATAACAATGCAGCAAAATCAGAATCAACAGCTTGACTCATATTATTTGCTGTTCCTAAATCTATTGTTTTACCATTTGCTCCTAATGCTTCATTTATTGCATTAACAACAACTTGTACGTTAACATCATTACTACCACAAACAACCAAAGCATCACCATTAGCAGCTTTCAAGGCTTTTGCAGCTTTTTCAATTCCAGCAGCTAATTTTTTATCAGCAACATTTGGACTACTTCCATTAATTGCTGCCAACAAACCTAAAACCACAGCTCCAGTTTCACTCGGTCTGTGTAAAAATCTTTCATCAGCATTTGAACCTGTTAAACTCGCAACAGTTTCAAAAGCAATATGGCGACTCATTTCAGGATTCTTAGCATTTAGTTTTTTCCCTTTTGCATATTGCTTTGCAAATGCAACTGGACTAATCCAAGTACCAAGAAAATCTGCCCCAATACTTACAATTGCTTTAGCAGCATCAAACTTGTATGTTGGGATAATTTGTTTTCCGTAGCAAAGTTTATTTGCTGCTAAAATACCACTATAAGAAACAGCATCATACTGAACGTGTTTACTTCCAGGATACTTTGCTAAGAATTGCTTAATTACTTCCAAAGAAGAAGGTGAGTTTATTGTAGAAGAAAGGATAACAACTGAACCAGCAATAGCTGTTGCTAATTCTTTATCCACCGCTTCAAAAGTGGCTTCTTTACCGCCAATCAAAGGGAATCTTAATCTTGCTCCATCATACAAATCTAATACACTTGCTTGAACTTTAGCAGATGTACCACCACCTGTAATTGGACTTAAGTCGTTACCTTCTATTTTAATTGGACGTCCATCACGAACTTTTGCTAAAACACTAACGGCTTCGCCACCATTAACATAGGTTGTAGCATAATAGTTTGATACACCTGGAACAATATCTTCTGGTCTGTTGGCAAATGGAATTGATTTCTTAACAGGAACTTCACAACTAGCTGCAATTGCTGCAGCTGCTGTAGTAAATCCTAAATATTTTAAGAAATCACGACGAGGAGCTTGAGTATCCATTAAACCACCATCTGATTCAAATGGAAGTTCCTCTTTAAACTCATCTTTCAAAGACTTTTGAAAAGCCTCCGTGTTATTTAATTCCCCGAAACTTTGCCAATGTTTAGACATAATAGATAATTCGATAATTTAGTAATTCGATGATTTGATAATTCTTTAACTATAGTGTGATATCCAAAACACTTACATTAAAAACTATCACATTGTCAAACTTTAATAGTGACATTTTTGACACTCTGTTCCACCAATTTTTTCAACAGTAATACCTTTTGTACTATCTAACTTACCACTTTTTAAATCATCGTGATATTTTTGATAGATACTATAGAAACCATTTTCTTTAAATTGAACTTTTGTTTCTCTGTGACAGTTAACACACCAACCCATACTTAAATCAGAGAATTGCTTCACTTCATCCATCTTGTTAATTTCACCATGGCAAGTTTGACATTGAACCTTACCTGCTTTAATGTGTTGGCTGTGATTAAAGTAAACATGGTCAGGTAAATTGTGTATTCTAACCCAAGGAATGGCATTTGCTTTATCAGCATCCCAAGGCTCTTTTTGACCAGGTGTAAAACCTGCGTACTTGTATAGTTTTTGAATTTCGGCAGTACCATTAACCTCCTCACCATCTTCTGTATATAACTTTTCTGTGCCTTTATATTCATTTATTGCAAGGTGGCAATTCATACACACATTTACAGAAGGTATGTTAGAATGCTTTCCATCTTGAGCACCTCCGTGGCAATACAAACAATTTACTTGATTAACTCCAGCATGCACTTTGTGAGAGTAGAAAATAGGTTGCGTTGGAGCATAGTCTTTATTTCTTCCAAGACCAATAGCACCTTTAGTGGTTAAATATCCACCAACTAAAACAAGAGTTATAATAAAGAAAGCAATATAAGTTCTGTTCTTCCAAACTGGTATAGGCTCAGGCGTTACAAAACCTTCTTTATCATCTGATAATTTTTTTAAGTTGCTGTTTACTTGCATTAGCGTAAAAGCAACCACTGCAAGTATTAAGGTAAGTATTCCAAAAAGTAAAGAATTGTCTGATTCTGGCTTTTCTGCACCACCTTTCTCCACAACAGGACCTGCTGGTTTCCAATTTTTCACATAGTCTAAAATAGCACCAATTTCTTTATCGTCAATTACACCCTCAAAAACATTCATTGCACTTTTGTTATACTCATTGTAAACACCAATTGCATAAGCATCATTGGTTGCTTTCATATATGATTGAGTATTTTTAATCCATGCAATTAAATTTTTACGATTGCCTTTCCATCTTTCTTCAACGCCCATTAATGCTGGACCTGTCAATTTTTTATCAATAGCATGACAACTGGCACAATTTTTCATAAACAGCGATTTGCCGTCTTGTGCATTAGAAGTGTTTGAAAATGACAATGTTAGTATAACTAGCAAACTAGTTAAAAAGCTATTAATTATTCTTGGGTGAAGGTTCATATTCACAGTCTGTGTGGTTCTTAGTTGTGGAAAAATTCCTAAACGGATGCAAAAATATGACTAGACAATGACATTATAGCAATCCATAAAAAGTTTTTTTAATAAAATTTTATGATTTATCAAATTCGAAACAAAAAAAGCAAGTTTAATAAGGCATACGCTTAATTTGCACACTAAAAATATTTTATTATAACCAATGTTTTCTAATTTAAAAAATAAATGGAACGTAAGTTGGCTACAATTTACCTTAATAATATTCACGTTTGCTATTGGTGGCAGCCTTTGTGGCTTTATTGGTAGAAAACTTCTGGGCACATTCTTAATTGAAAAGAGTTTCTTTTACTATTTATTATATATATTAATAATTACAATATTATGGCCACTTTCTGTTTTATTAGTAAGCATTCCATTCGGTCAGTTTTCGTTTTTTAAAACCTACATTAAAAAAATTGGCAAACGAATGTTTGGCAAATAACATCACCCCCTCAATTTTATGCAAAAACAAATTATTTGTATTGGTGCTGCTTTGGTAGACGAACTATATTCAGCAACAGCTCCTATGTTATTAGCAACTACAAACGATGCAACAGTTCATAGAAGTGCTGGTGGTGTTAGTAGAAATGTTGCTCACCAATTAGCTTTACTGGGTTTGCCAGTACAACTAATAAGTGTTTTTGGAAATGATGGTGAGGGTGATTGGCTAAAAACGATTTGTTCTTACACAAATATTAAGCTAGATGCAGCTATTACCACACACAGCCTTACAGGTAAGTATACTGGTATTTTAAATTTTGATGGCTCTTTGTTTACTGCATTAATAACAAACGCAGAGTTAGAACTAATAACACCCGAGCATTTGCAAAAACACGAGAATCTCTTAAAAGATGCTGCATTTATAGTTGTAGATGCAAATATTAGTGTTGAAACAATTGCTTGGCTTGCTGAGTTTTGTTTTGAAAACAAAATTCCTTTTGTATTAGAACCTGTAAGTGTACCTCCTGCTGCTAAGTTTAGCAAGGCAAGTTTAAAAGGTATTTCAATACTTACACCTAATGAAGATGAATTGCCAGCCCTTTGCACTAATAAAAATTATACAACGATTCAACAACAAGCAGAAGAACTATTAAACAGAGGTGCCGAAAAAATTTGGTTGCATAGTGGTGCTGCTGGTAGCACTTTATTTACCAAAGAAAAAAGTATTCATTTGGCAGCACCTAATGTTACCAATATTAAAGATGTAACGGGTGCTGGCGATGGTTCATTATCTGGTTTTATTTTAGCACAATATCTTGGTAAATCTGATGAGGAAAGTTTAAAAATTGCACATACACTTTCTGCTGAAATTTTGCAAGTAAATGGTGCCATTGCTACACATATCAAGCAAGTTGATTTATTGGGATTAGTGGAAAAATATTATCCAAACTAGTTTAATAAATTCACCTGATAACTAGTAGCAAAATTATATTCCTTATTAGGTTCAAGCATTATCAATCCCATTTTATTATTAAAAGCATCTGGTGCTGCACTTAGGTTTTCTATAGCAATATTTTCTCTATGGTCTGGTGTAAATATTTGTAAATAAGGATATGATTTATCTGGAGTAATGGTTAACTGTAATTGCTTGCCTTTTAAAACACATTTTGGCTGATGAATATTTGATAATAAAAAGCAGTTATCAAGGTTAATATTCTTTAATGAAGTTGTTTTTACAAATCTATTATCACTTACTAATTTTCCAGTAGGAATACAACTTTCATCAAACTCTAACATTTCTGTTGCGTCAAACTGTAGTGTGCAGTTATCT
>JBMLRA010000359.1:0-9516 GCA_049241265.1 Chitinophagaceae bacterium | reverse complement strand
CCAGATTCTTATACGATGCATAATCTCCTAATGTAAACATATCATTTGTAGATACTGCATTCTAGTCATTTTCCACATAATCGTCTTTAGTCATTAACACAAAATCTCGGTTACTCTAGTGTAAATAATTTCTATTACCATTTGTAGTATCTAACAAAGCCAGTCTAAATGCAGGTTGATCATCAACGCCAGGTGAAAGCAGTTTAACATAACTCGATAATTCCATATACAAAAACTTATATTACTTGAGAATACGCAATTCAGGAAGTAATAGTATTACGAATTTTGCTTTTAATGTAACTAATGTAACAGGTAGTAATGCAGTAGTCAGGTTTTATTTTGTTTTCAACAGTTGAGGTAATTTACCTCATCAAAACTTGTTAACAGTAAAAGCCTACAAACAAAACAATGCCATATAAGTAGATTGGGAAGCTTTAGCAGAGAATAATATTAAAAGCTACACAGTATAAAAATCATTAAATGCAACAAGCTTTAGCAACTTAATTAATAGCGAAACAATTGCAAAAAATGGTGGTACTAATAACAACTATAGCTTTATTGATTATAGCCCAGTGATGGGTATTAATTACTATCGAATAAAATCTATTCTTACTAATAATTACAAGGTGTATAGCACAATTGTAAAAGTAGAAATGACCGAGAAGGGCATAAAAAATATAGTACTATATCTCAACCAGATTAAGAGTAGTAGTTATGTTGTAGGAATACAGTTAAAATACGTTGCTTTGGGTAAATGCACTGCAAAAATCTATGATGCTTTAGGAAAACAAGTTTATTCATCAGTATTCATTAATAATGGTAATAATAGTAGCACAAGTATAGTATTAAAACAAACACTTGCAGCTGGTAGTTATCAATTGCAGCGAAGTAGATACAAATGGTAATAGTTATCATAAAAGTCTAATAGTAGTGGACTAAAAGAAGATTGGAAAAGAGGTTGTTTTAAATTTTATTTTAAAACAACCTCTTTTCCAATCTTCCTAAAGTTAATCAAATCTATATCTCGTGAATAGCAGCCATTATCAAAATCTCTTATTTTAAGGCATAAACAGTTTTCTCGCATCTGCTTATGCAGCATTTTCTTATTCGATGATTTAGTTGATTCAGTTGCTATTAAAATCAGATTAATACAGTTTAGCTTAATGGCTTAGCTTTTATGGCCTCAATTATTAGAGATACTTGTTGCTCTACTTTATATTTTCTGTCTATTGCTTTTTTTAATGCAACTTTATACCCACAGATTCTTTTAAGTTAAAAGATATTTGAAACTAGCTGAATTGTAATATTGTAGCCAGTTCTAAATACTTATCATATTCTTTTAGTAATAGTTGTTATATTTTTAATTCTGTAGAGGTAAAGTACAAAAAATGAATTTACAACAATGTTTACTCCTGCATTATTACTCAAGTTTCCATTCAGTAATTAACTCTATTTTTTAGCTGTTAGTATTTTTTATTTCGTTAGACTTTCAACCTTTGATTTATATTTTTTTTATAAACCTAATAGCATCTTTATATATGAAAAATCAAAATCATATCTATCTTCAATAATTTTGCAAAACAATAGAGTAATTCAATGAATAATTTCTCAATCTACTTTCAACTAGGTTTCAATCATATTGCTAATTGGGGAGCATTAGACCATATTTTGTTTATGGCAGCCTTGTGTATGCGATATCAATTTGCCGATTGGAAAAGAATACTAATTTTAGTTACCGCATTTACCATAGGGCACACCATTACTTTGGGTTTGTGTGTGTTAGATGTGATTTCATTTTCAAGCAAGTGGATAGAGTTTTTAATTCCACTAACCATAGTTTGCACGGCTTGTAGTAATTTATTTGTAAAAAAATTTAGTTTCAATAGCAAATTTCCTTTAATATATTGGTTTACATTGTTTTTTGGGTTTGTTCACGGTTTAGGTTTTAGCAACGATTTAAAGAGCATCATTGGCAACGATACAGGATTAATAACAAAACTATTTGCAGCCAATTTAGGTATAGAAACAGCACAAATATTATTTGTAATAGTCGTTTTAATTATTGGTATTATTTGCACAAATTTTATTAAAATAAACAAGCGGGAATATGTACTTTTTGTTAGTGGTGCCATTTTTGGAACTGCTTTATATATAGCTGCAAACAGGCTGCCTTTTTAATTTTCTAATCCTTATAAAACAATCAGCATATCTGGATTATTAATAATGTGGCTGTGTATATAAGATTGAATAGCTGTATTATTAGGATATGGTGTTAATTGCGTTTTAAGTTTTTCTAATTTAGGCTTTTTAGCAAGTATTTCTATTTTCCCCATTCCATAAAAAATTCCTTTTTCTACCAGCACATAATGCTTGGCACCATCGTGTAATAAATATGTTTTTTTTGCATCATTCAATGTATTTACAATTGTTTCAACATTTGAATTATGTGCTGCAAGTTCAGGCAATTCTTTTGGCATTTCTTTGCTCAAAAAAAACATATAAGGTTCAATATTGTGTTCCTTGCAAAATGTAAATAACACCTGCCTTGCTTCTACCAATAATTGAAATATTGCCAGTGGTTGCAATATTTTCTTTTTATTGTCAATTGCCAGTCTGTTGTAGCCTTTACTATCTTCAAACATAAAAATACCATATTGCCTTTCGTAGTGTTTTTGGCTTTTATTATAAATGGGCCAAAGCCTTTTAATTTCAATACTTTCAAGTATGCAAGCTGTTAAATTACTACTACAATCTGTCCACGAAATATTGTAAACATCTCTTAAAAAATCTTGTTTTTGTTTGGTGGGTTTATTGTTTGAAAAATGTGAGCTAACTCTTTTTTTTAGATTAATGGCTTTGCCAACATAAACAACCTTACCCTTGTTATTATGAAAATAATAAACACCAGGGAGCGATGGCATTTTTTCAATAATATCAGTTGTTAAATTAGGTGGCAAATATTGCGACTGCTTTCTTTTTTTTCCCAGCTTCGCCATTTCACCACTTTTATCTTTGGCTAGCAATAGCATTAATAATTCAGTGGTAGCTTTAGCATCTCCATAGGCCCTATGCCTTGCATTATTGGCTATATTAAAATGGTGGCAAAGACTTGCCAATCCATATTTAGGTAATCCCGGGAAAAATTTTCTTGCCATTTTAATGGTGCAAATCTTTGGCAAATCAATATCGTATCCAGCAGTTTTTAAATGTTGTTTAACAAATGAATAATCAAAATTTACATTATGAGCAACAAAAATTCTATCTGTTAAAAGGTTGTAAATATTGGCAGCTACCTCTTCAAACTTTGGGGCTACAGCGACCATTGCATCAGTAATACCTGTCATACCTTGTACATACTTTTGTATAGGTCTTTCAGGATTAATAAGTGTTTGATAATTGCCCTCAATCTCAGTACCATTATGCAGTATAATAGCAATTTCAGTTATACAGTTTTGTGCTGCATAGCCACCAGTTGTTTCTATATCTACTATTGCATACATATTTCTGTCAATTATATATATCCATTACAAAAACTTTGGATATGCAAAATAGGATGTTATTTTTGATAACCTAACAAGTTTTAATAACAACCAATATGATAAAATTAGTAGCTGCATTTGCAATAGCATTATTCCCATTTTTGGCAATGGCACAAAGTGCAGAAAGCAATCAAAACAAAGCCACAGAATATTATAAAAAGAAAGAATATACCAAGGCAATTAAAGAATTAGACAAAACACTTTTATCAGACTCTAACAACATAAAAGCCCTGCTACTAAAAGGGCATTGCCTATACGATTTAAAACAATTTCAACAATCTTATAATTTATTTTCAAAAGTATTACAAATAGACTCTACCGACTTTGAGGCTTTAAACCAGCGTGGGCTTATATTAAACACCATACAAGAATTTGAAGGTGCCATTTCAGATTTTACTAAAGCATTAAAACTAAATCTTCCAGACTCTATAAAAATTAGTTTATACATTAATTTGGGTACAGCAAAAGCTGCCATAAGAGACTTTGAGGGTGCTTATGAAAGTTATATGAGTGCTTATAAAATTGACTCTTTAGATGTTGGTGCATTAAATAATTTGGCTGTAGTTTGTGATGAAACAGGACGAGGTAATGAGACCCTTAAATACCTTTTTAAGATAGTAGATATTAACCCCGGATTTATAGGATCCTACTGTAATATTGGCTTCAAATATCAAGGTATGGGTGAGCATCAAAAAGCTATTGATTTTTTTGATAAAGCTTTGAAAATTGAGAAAAATCAACCTTTGGCTTTAAATAACCGAGGCTTTAGTAAATATAAAATTGGAGATTTAAAAGGTGGTTTAGCTGATATTGAAAAATCGATAGAAAATTATCCTGCCAATTCATTTGCGTTTAAAAATAGGGCATTAATTTATTTTGCTATGAACGAATATGGTAAAGGTTGTGCCGATTTACACACTGCTATTAAACTAGGGTTTACTGAAATGTATGGTAAAGAGGTAATGGATTTAATAGATGAAAAATGCAGGTAATTTTTTTTATTTTTTAACTTGTATAAAATAGAATCGTACATATTTATTTCTGTTTACAACATCAACAACTAGCTTTGCAGCTATGTCAATAAATACCCAATTACTAACACGCAGCAATAATGCTTGCGAATTATGCAGCAATTCAGAAGATGATTTTAAACAGTATGCAGTACCCCCAAAAAATGATGATAGCATAAATAATCAAGTTGTTTTATGTAACAAATGTTATAGCAGTATTGTATCTAAAGATTATAGCGACACGAATCATTGGCGTTGTTTAACTGGCAGTATTTGGAGCGAAGTGCCAGCAGTACAAGCATTATCTTACAAAACACTAACAAAACTAAAAACTAATGATTGGGCAATGGAAACATTGGAATCTGTTTTTTTAGATGAATCGGTAATTGAATGGGCTAATGCAGAGGATGAATTAGAAGATGCTAAAATAATTCATAAAGATTGTTATGGTCTGGTTTTGGAAGCTGGTGATACTGTTATTTTAACAGAAAACCTGAATGTTAAAGGAGCTAATTTTATTGCACCCAAAGGAACAACTGTAAGAAAAATTAGATTAGTAGCCGACAATGCTGAGCAAATAGAAGGAAAAATTGAAGGTGACACCATTGTTATTTTAACAAAATTTGTTAGAAAATCTGTTTAATCAATTTTGAAGAATATTTTATAATGAAAGTGTTCGATTGGTATTTACAGTCGAACACTTTTTTATTTCAATGCTTAGTCTTTCTTTTTTTAAATATGAATTATAGAATAATCTAAAAATGTTCTTAATAAGTAGAATTATTATTAGAATTTATCTTCTGAACATAAACCTAAAATTACTAGGCTATGATAATTAGGGAATGATTTTTTATAAAGGATAATAAATTTTATGTAAAGTAATTGGCAAGCTTTATAACCTCAACAGCCTCTTTTACATCATGTACTCTCAATATATTAGCTCCGTTTAAAATGCCAATTGTGTTTAATATTGTTGTGCCATTAAGAGCTTCTTGTGCTGTAACACCAAGTGTTTTATAAATACTGCTTTTTCGAGAGACTCCTAATAATATGGGCTTTTGTAGTTCTTTAAATTCTTTTAAATTCTTAACCAATTCAAAATTTTGTTCAACTGTTTTTGCAAATCCAAATCCAATGTCAACTATCATTTGTTGAATACCCATTTGCTTGGCTGTATTAATTCTTTCTTCAAAAAAGACTTTTACTTCTTCAACAACGTTATTATAGTTAGCTTGTTGAAGCATTGTTTGTGGTGAGCCTTTTATGTGCATACATACATATGGTACATTTAATGCAGCAACAGTTGTAAACATATTTTTATCCAAAGTGCCGCCGCTAATATCATTAACCATCATAGCACCCGCTGCTACTGCATTTTCTGCTACAATAGCATTGTAAGTATCAATAGAAATATTAGCTTGTGGAAAATTTTTAGTAATTGCTTCTATTGCAGGAATCACCCTTCTTAACTCTTCATCAACAGAAATTATTTGGCTATTGGGTCTAGTACTTTGCCCTCCAATATCAATTAATGTAGCACCATCCTCAAGCATTTTTTCTGTAATTAGTAAAGTACTATCTATTGTTTGCTTACGGCTATCACTATAAAAAGAATCAGGCGTAACATTCACAATTCCCATTACAACTGGCGTGGTAATTGTTATTTGTTTTTCTTTATAGGTAAGTGTAAACATCTTTTAATTATTTTGCGAAGCCAAAGATATAAGGGATGCCTTTTGAATATTAACTGAAATATTTTTGTTTTAACACATAATTAATAATTTAAAAATGAAAGTTTTAACTACAATTTGTCGCTGGTTAGTTGGATTGTTATTTATTTTCTCGGGGCTAATAAAAGCCAATGACCCACTTGGTTTAAGTTTCAAAATGCAAGAGTTTTTTGAAAAATGGGGTATGGAATTTTTGAATAATTACTCTTACAGTTTTGCTTTTGCAATCAATATTGTTGAGGTGTTGGCAGGTGTGGCAATTATTATAGCTTGGAGACCCAAATTGTTTACTTGGTTATTATTGCTACTTATTTTATTTTTTACTTTTTTAACAAGTTATGTCCTATTTAGTGGTAAAATTCATGCTTGTGGATGCTTTGGCGATTGTGTTCCATTAACCCCAATTCAAACTTTTACTAAGGATATAATATTACTTATTTTAATTCTTGTAATACTATTTAATCTCAAAAATGTACAGCCGTTATTCAATTCAAAAATATCTATTTCAATATTGGTATTTACTGTTGCAGCTACTGGTGGCATTGAATTGTATGTTGCTAAACATTTGCCATTTATGGATTGTTTGCCATACAAAAAAGGTAATAATATTCTAGACCAAATGAAACCACCTGTAGGTTCAGTTAGCGATAGTATTTTAATAACAACTAGATATAAAAAAGCAGGAAAAGAAGTTGAAATTATTGGTGATAATTTTCCTTCTGATTTTGATTCAACATACGAGTTTATTGAAGGAAGTCAAGTGCAGAAAATAATTCGTAAAGGAAATAATACACCCAAAATTGCCAACTTTAGTTTAACCACTTTTGGTAATGTAGATACCACACAAGCAGTTTTAAATTCAGAGAAAAAATACGTTATGATTTTTATTAAAGAATTTAAATCAGCAAGCGAGATTAGCGACCTAATTAATATATCTGCATTGCAAGATATCCAAAAGAAAGGATTGCCAGTATTTGTTGTAACTAGCGATGTTGAGGGTGCTGCTAATATTATTATGAAAGATGTTATTTTTTTAAAATGTGATGCTACAGAACTTAAAACAGCTGCACGTGTTAACCCAACTTACTTTTTAATGCAAGGAGCAACCATTTTAAATAAATTAGCTGCAACAGATGCCAATAAGTTATTGAACTAATTGATGTGTAAATAATGAGGAAATTATTGTTTATAATAACGCAATTTTTTGCGATTTTGTCGATTGGGCAAACACATATTGGTAAACACCAAGAGGGGAATATAATTTTGCCTGGTGCATACCAAACTGAAATGTATTTGCAGTATTTAAAAAATAAACGAGTTGCAGTTTTTGCCAACCATACATCGGTAATAAACAAAGTTCATTTAATAGATACCCTCATTAAACATCATATAAATGTTGTAAAAATATTTGCTCCCGAACATGGTTTTAGAGGAACTGCTGATGCTGGTGAAAAAATTAATAACAATGTTGATTCTGCAACCCAAATACCTATTATTTCTTTATATGGAAAAAAGCTAAAACCCAATGCCTATGAGCTTAGTGATGTAGATATTATGTTGTTTGACATACAAGATGTAGGAGTTAGATTTTATACTTTTATATCATCTTTACAATATTTTATTGAAGCTGCAATAGACAATGATAAGCCATTGATTATTTTAGACAGACCTAACCCCAATGGCTTTTATATTGATGGGCCTGTTTTAGATTCGGCATATAAAAGCTTTGTAGGTATGCAGCCAATACCAATAGTTTATGGAATGACTATTGGCGAATATGCAAAAATGCTAATTGGTGAAAAATGGCTCGATTGGAAATATATCAGGAAAGCTGATGATAAAATTTCTTTAACCGAAATTTTAGGCTTTGAAACTGAGCGAAAGAATTTTAAATTAGTTGTAATTCCTTGTAAAAACTACACCCATAAAAGCAAGTATGTTTTGCCCGTAAAACCTTCGCCTAATTTACCCACAATGGCTAGTATATATTGGTATCCATCTACTTGTTTGTTTGAAGGTACAGTTATTAGTGAAGGTAGAGGAACAGAGCATCCTTTTTGCATTTTTGGGCATCCGAGTTTTTCGAGTTCTATGTATGAATTTTTACCTAAACCAACAGTAGGAGCAAAAGAACCTAAATTTAAAAATACTAAATGTTACGGTTGGAACGTATTTAATAATTCCGATACTGTTATTACACAACTGCATTCTCAAATTCAAATAAAATATATAATTGAGGCTTATAAAATGTTTGCTGACAAGGAGTCTTTTTTTAATAAACCTAAAACTAATATCTCAACAGATTACTTTTTTAATAAACTCGCTGGCAATAGTGATTTGATGCAACAAATACAACAAAATAAAACTGAACAAGAAATAAGAAATAGTTGGCAAAAAAAGCTAACTGTTTTTAAAAAAATCAGGAAGAAATATTTGATGTACCCCGATTTCTACTAAAATTATTTAACCGTTATTAAAAATCATCCTCAAAAAATAATATTGAGGATGATTTTTATTTATTTAGTTGTTTGTTAAATGTTCAGTCCTCCGCAAGTGCTAATAACTTGACCAGTTATGTAAAAAATCAGTTGCAGCATCACCATCTTGTAAATAGTGAGTCATATCTGTTTCTATAAAACCAGGAGCAATAGCATTACATCTAATATTTCTACTTCCTAGTTCATGAGCTACAGATTTTGTAAATCCAATAACACCCGCTTTACTAGCAGCATAACTACTTTGCCCAGCATTACCACGAATACCAATAATTGAACTCATATTAATAATACTTCCTTTTTTGGCTTTCATCATTGGGCGAATCACTTGTTTGGTCATATTAAAAACGCTACTCAAGTTGGTTCCAATAACATCTTCCCATTGTTCAGACGTCATTCTTAACAATAAATTATCCTTACTGATTCCTGCGTTATTTACACATACATCAATAGCACCAAAATCGGCAATTACCTCGTTTACAAAAGTTTCACAAGCAGCAAAATTGCCTGCATTACTTTGGTAAGCTTTGGCTTTAACTCCTAATGCTTCTAACTCGGTTACTAGAGTATTTGCTTTATCGGCACTACTATTGCTAACATACGTAAAAGCAATATTGCTGCCATGTTGTGCTAACTTTAAAGCTACAGCAGCTCCAATACCACGTGCAGCACCTGTAACAATGGATGTTTTACCTTCTAATAATTTCATAAAAGTTTATTTAATACAAATAAAAGTTGAAAA
>JBMLRA010000358.1:0-1167 GCA_049241265.1 Chitinophagaceae bacterium | reverse complement strand
TTAAATGAAGAAGTTTTATTATCAGCAGTTGTTGTTACATTAATGTTAGCTTCTCCTGTTTGAGTAACACGAACATTATATCTACCGTTACCCAAATCTTGTAAACTTCCCCCTGCACCAGAAATACTAACTCTTTTTCCTTCAGCACCACCTTGTCCTCCACTTACTGAGATTTCATTATCTAATCCAACATAAAATACTTTTACTTTTTCAGCACTTACTGTGATTCCTGTTGGAGAACCTACAGTGTATTTTACTGGATATTCTTTAGTTTCTTGAATATTTTTAGATTGATTAAAATAAGAAATTCTAACCATTTTAGTGCCACTTCCAGTACCACCTACATTACCTTTATACTCAAATGTACCATCTGGTAATCTAGTAGCTGGAGCACCATCTATTGTAACAGATGTATTGTTAGAAGCTGTGCTGAAAGCACCAATTCCAGCATTAATTTTAATCTCTTCATTTGGCATGAAATAAGTTGCATTGGTTCCAACTAATGGCACATATGCATCAAAAACAATTTTAACCTCACCTACTTTTTTGTGACACAATTCAATTACTTGAGCAACACTATTTTTGATATCGTTTTGAAATTTACTCAAAACTGTTATACCAGCAACAGTGGGAGTCATATGAAAGTAGAAGTTTTTGAAATCTTTTTGTACTGCATTTGATGGAATTGAAACATCAATTGGCAAACTTTTCTCTAGCTCAGCTTTTATATCTGGGTGCAAGCTCAATAATTGATTTCTTAAACCTTCTAATTTAGTCTTAAGCTCTTCGCCTTTATTTTTTCCAGCAGGTGCAGGAAGTGTAAATAATCGAGTTGCAGCGTCTAAATCATCTTCTTTGTATTTATACACCCCATCTACAACTTTTCCACCAGCTTCATCTGTTAGTTCTTTTTTTAGTTGTTCTATTTCGGTAATTAAGCTTAGAGAAATTTCCTGTGCTTTTATAGCTATTGGATTCCAAACTAATGCTCTATCTCTTGACTTTGGGTCATCTTGCAAAGTTTTCAAGGAGCTAAGCATTTGCTTATTTTTTGTATCAGTAATTGTACCTGCAGTATTTAAACTGGTGTCAATTGTTTTAAAGGCATTCAAAATCTCTGATGACACATTCAATGCTAACAAGGCGGTAAGCACTAAATACATCAAG
>JBMLRA010000357.1:0-2313 GCA_049241265.1 Chitinophagaceae bacterium | reverse complement strand
AGTTTGAAAGTAAATATAACTATCTTCGGTTTCAACAATATTATTAATAACTGTGCCCTTGCCCAATAGCAAATCATTTCTATCAAGTTGAGTTATTTTGTTATTATAATAATAGCAGACATTTCGACCAAAAGTACTCATCCATATTCTATTTCTACTGTCTTTAAAAAGAAATAACACCTCATTATCAGGCAATCCATCTTTTACTGTAAATGTTTTCCATTCTTTGCCATCAAATCTGCTTAGGCCATTTTCTGTGGCAAAAAACATAAAGCCATCGTTATCTTGTGCAACACCATAAACAGTATTGCCAGCTAAGCCATCGTTATTGGTGTAGTGTATATAATTGTACTCCTGCGAAATGCCTCCAATAGATAGCAAGAGTAAGCTTAGTAATAATATTTGTTTTTTTATTGACAAGTTAAATTGTTGAGCAGCGAATTAACACATATTTTGAGTCAAACTAAAATTCACCCAATCAATCAACACTTTTTTTTTAGATAATACAGTATTTGCCAATAGACATTTGGGTATTGGATAATAAGCATTGTATTGAAGATATATAATATTTCTATTTTTTTTGTTTAATACAGAAATTTCCCCTTATTTTCTTTACCTTCGCAGCCTCAAAAAAAATTTCCCCAGAAATTGGAACCACTGACACCAAAGAAAAGAATACTTTTTATAGCAACCGAACTGTCGCCATATTTAGAACTCACTGAATTTGCAGAGACGGTTAATAAGCTAGCAATAAAAAGTAACGACAATGGCTACGAAGTCCGTTGTATAATGCCAAGGTTTGGTGTTATTAATGAACGCAGGCATAGATTGCACGAAGTTGTAAGACTTTCTGGTATCAATGTTTCTGTAGACGACGACGACTATCCATTACAAATAAAAGTTGCTTCATTACCAAGTGCAAGGTTGCAAGTTTATTTTTTAGAGAACGATGATTTTTACAAAAGAAAATTCATTTTTCACGATGAAGAAGAAAAATGGTTTGATGATAATGGCTTAAGAACGATATTTTTTGCAAAAGCAGCTTTAGAAACCGTAAAAAAGTTTGGTTGGGCTCCAGATGTGGTACATTGTAGTGGTTGGATGAGCGGTTTGGTTCCTGCATTTATTAAAACTGCATATAAGCGTGAACCAGTTTTTGGTCATAGCAAAGTAGTTTTTACAATTGGTGAACATACTTTTGATGAAAATATTGGTGATAACTTTATCGATAATGCAATTGTTGGTAATGCAATTACCGAAAAAGATTTAGAGATTTTTAGACCTGGAGACAATAATGCACTTTATCGTGGAGGTGCTAAATTTGCTGATGCAATAACATTTGGGGCCGAAAATGTAAATCCAGAGTTACTGCAAGAATTTTCAAAAGTTAGAGGAAAAAAGATTTTACAATACAAGGATAACAATTCAATTTTAGATGATTATTTAGAGTTGTATAACAAATTAGCCGAACATTAAATTTAATTTATAATTCATAATTCAAAACAATGCCTTATTTATTTACATCAGAAAGCGTTTCTGAAGGACATCCAGACAAAGTAGCAGATCAAATATCTGACGCCTTAATTGATAATTTCTTAGCCTTTGACCCTCAGAGCAAAGTCGCTTGCGAAACACTAGTTACTACTGGTCAAGTTGTTTTAGCTGGTGAGGTTAAAAGTAAAGCCTACCTTGATGTGCAAGAAATTGCACGTGGTGTTATTAGAAAAATTGGATACACGAAAAGTGAATATATGTTCGAAGCAAATAGCTGTGGAATTTTCTCTGCTATTCACGAACAAAGTTCAGATATTAACCAAGGGGTAGATAGAAAAAAGAAGGAAGAACAAGGTGCTGGCGACCAAGGAATGATGTTTGGTTACGCAACTAATGAAACTGCTAACTATATGCCTTTGGCTTTAGATTTAGCTCATACTTTGTTAATTGAATTAGCTGCTTTACGCAGAGAAAATAAAGCAATTAAATATTTACGCCCAGACGCAAAAAGCCAAGTTACACTTGAGTATAACGATAATAATCAACCAGTAAGAATAGATGCAATTGTTATCTCAACTCAACACGATGACTTTGATGCTGAAGCAAAAATGTTGGCTAAAATTAAAAAAGATATAGTTGATATTTTGATTCCAAGAGTGATGAAAATGTATCCTCAATACAAACATTTATTCAATAGTAAAATTAAATATCACATTAACCCAACTGGAAAATTTGTTATTGGTGGACCACATGGTGATACAGGTTTAACAGGAAGAAAAATTATTGTTGATACTTATGGTGGTAAAGGTGCTCACGGTG
>JBMLRA010000356.1:0-20729 GCA_049241265.1 Chitinophagaceae bacterium | reverse complement strand
TGATGATAGCAATGATAATGCAGTTGAGGAAGTAGCTACATCGTTTTCTGAGCATTTGGATTTAAAATACTTTAGAAATACTAAACCACTAGGTATGGCAGGCAACTGGAACAAATGTATTGAAAATGCTAGCTACGATTGGATCAAAATGATGCATGACGATGATTTTTTTGTTCAGCACGATGCTTTGGAAATATTTGCAAAGAATGTTACTAATAATAAATACGATTTTGTATTTAGTGCTGCAAAAAAAGTTGGGGAAAGTGATATTGAAATAAGCAGACTGGATACCCAAAAACTAAAGTTTTTAGAAGATGATATTAACTGTTTAGTGTTTCAAAACTATATTGGACACCCTAGTGTTACTTTTTTTAAAAAAGACCTGAAAATAAAATTTGATAAAGATTTTAAGTGGGTAATTGATATAGACTTCTATATAAAATATTTAAGTAATAAACCCAATTGGCATTATATTGATGAAGTTTTAGTTGGTATTACCAAAGATGATAATCAGGTTTCTGCTGGTTGTTTTAATAACCCAAATGTAGAAATACCTGAATATTTATTAATGCTTGATAAGCTAAATTTGAAAGAAAGTCAATATGTATTTTTTTGTATTTGGGAATTGGTAAGAAAATTTAAAATAAAGGAAAGCATAAGTTTTAAAGAATATTACCCACAATTTATTACGAATGCATTAATAGACAGGATTGTGGCAATACAACGTTGGATACCTAATCTAATGCTTAAGCAAACGCCTATTAATAAAAAGTTGATGACTTTTTTCTATAATAATCTTTAATGTTTTCGTAAGTAAACAGCTGCTGTATCTCCATTATTATTTTCATTTGCATTAGATATGTCAGTTTTGAATTTGCTAATTTCAGCCTTTGAAAAGGCATTTTTGTTAACATTATAGCTTCTTGCATCATGTAGTGGTATGTGTTTTTGGTATTGTTCGCTACACCAAACTACATAATAGCTGCTATCATAAACAAACTTTTCAATGGTAAACCCTGCTGCTTCAACCAATTCTCTTAAACCTTTTTCAGAAGGTATAAAAATGTGACGAGGAGCATCTACACCACACCAAAAGGTTTTGTAGTGTTGCCAACCATAATTGCCCATAATAGGTATTCTAACTAAGCAACTGCCTTTAGGTTCTAAAATATCATATACTTTTTGCATCACTTTTAATGGCTCAAACATATGCTCAAGTGCATGGTGTAGCATTATAGTTTTATATTTTCTTTCTACTTCAAATACAGATTTTTTTTCAATATTTATTGCACCATAATTTTTACTTTCATTAATAAATGGATCTATACCTGTAAGATTTGTAAAACCTACATTGAAGAGCCTAGCAAGTAAGCTACCATTGCCAGTACCAATATCTAAAATGCTATCATCAAATTTTGTTTTACTGTATTTCATCCATTCTAAATAGTCGGGCATTTTGTAGCCAATTGATAATAACTTACCCAAAAATTTATTTTGATTGAACAATAAATATGAAGCTTTTATTCTCCTTAAAGCATCGGCCTTGTTGTTTATTTTTAAATCTAAATTGAAGGAGTAATATGCTTCATTTGGATAATATTTAGATAAATCTTGTGGTGGGTTTTGAATTTGCAGTGAGCTACAGTTTTGGCATAATTGATAGTTGAATTTATCTCCAATGCCCAATTGCAATTCTTCTACTTCAAATACTTCTTTAACATTATTTTCGTTGCAAACAATACAATTATATACCATTAGTTTTTATTTAAACGATGCGATAATTTTGATACTCAAAAAACATTTTTCCTGTTAGTTTAAATAGCAATAATTTAAATTTTTCTTTTAATGAATAATTACTGTAGCTTACATCGTAGTTAAACTTCCAATTCAGCTTTTCAATTCTTTGTTGCATTAAAACAGGATGCTTCCCAGTATATTTTTCTAAAGCATTAATTTGTGAATAGTCAAATGTAGTGTCATATTTTTTATGTCTATTTTTTTCATCTTCTACATCATCTCCTCCCCAAAATTTGGCAGTACCATTAATTTTTTTTTGCATTATTTCAGGTGCTTTCACCCACCCATAATGACATATAAATGCATCAATTATTTTCACTTTTAATTTTTCATCTTTTCCTTTTCTAAAACCCTGAGCATCTTTATAGCTATAAATGTTTTTATCATTTTTAATGATTCGTATTTCATTTCTATACCAATTTACAGATGAGCCAATATAATCATAACTACCATAAAAATGTAAGTATTTAAATAGCAAACCATCAACGTTTTTATCGTTTTTAAATTTTAGCATTGCTGCTTTTACATTGTCAATTCCGTCTTCATGAAATACTTCATCACCTTGTATATAAAAGCACCAATCTGTATCTGCAGAAATAGCAGCCATAGCTTTGTTGGTTTCATCTGCCAAAACAATTCCCCCTGTATTTTTTGTTGTGTCCCAAACTGTATCTATTATTTTAATTTTGGTAGGATGAATGGCAGCAACTAGTTCTCTCGTGCCATCTGTACAGTCTCCCACAGCAACAATTATTTCATCGCACAAAGGCATTATAGAAAGTATAGCTTCTTTAATTGGATAGTCGAATTTTATAGCATTTTTTATAAATGTAAATCCAGTTACTTTCATTAAGGTTTATTTACGAGCTGTATTTGTATAAGCGGTGCAAGATACATTTAACCAATTAAAAAACCTTTCTTTGCCGTAAATTTTGATAGCATTTAGTAGCATATCCAATTAATGAACATTTTAATTGTAAATAATACCATTATTCCAGCCCCAAAGTATGGTGGTACTGAACGTGTAATTTGGTGGCTTGGTAAGGAATTAGTAAAACTTGGGCATAAAGTAACTTACTTAGTGGCTCAGGGCTCTACTTGTCCATTTGCTAAGGTTATATTTTATAATGCTGCAGTATCACTTAATAAGCAAATACCCACTGAAATAGATGTTGTACACCTAAATTGTGGTACTAATGAGTTACCCATAAAGCCATTCATTTACACTATGCACGGTAATGTGAATATGCAAAGTCAATTTGATAAAAACACAGTTTTTGTTTCAAAAAATCATGCAGCTAGGTTTGGTTCTAATATTTATGTTCACAATGGTTTAGACCCTGACGATTATGGTAAACCCAATTTTACTAATAAGAAAAATTATATACACTTTTTGGGCGATGCTGCTTGGCGTGTTAAAAATGTTAAAGGTGCTATTCATATAGCTTCTAAAGCTAAAATTCCATTAAAAGTTTTAGGTGGGGTAAGATTTAATTTTAATCAGGGTATTAGGCTAACCTTCAACTCAAATACTCAATTTTATGGAATGGTTGGTGGGAGCTTGAAAAACAATTTATTAAGCCAATCTAAAGGAATGTTGTTTCCTATTTTATGGAATGAGCCTTTTGGAATTGCTATCACTGAAAGCTTATATTTTGGTTGTCCAATTTTTGCAACACCTTATGGTTCTTTGCCTGAAATTGTAAATAGTGAAGTAGGATTTTTAAGTAATAAAAGTGTTGAGTTGGCCGAAGCAATCAAGAATATTGGAAAATATAATCCACAACATTGTCACCAATATGCAATGGAGTATTTTGCCTCAACCAAAATGGCTTCATCTTATTTGAATCTCTACGAGAAAGTGTTAAATGGAAACACTTTGAACGAAACAAACCCATGTTTGATTGAAGTGCAACGAGAAAAGTTTTTAGCTTTTGAATAGCACGTAATCTGTTTCTAAGCCTTGATGCATACATTTGCACATATCAAATTTGAATGAAAAAATATTTAGGACTCTTAAAATATATATTGATATTTAAGAAAAATATCTTCCTATATCTTGCTACCATTGTTGCATCAATCATATTTAGCATTGTTTCTATAGCAATGTTATTCCCTTTTTTAGAAATTATTTTTAATACAAAAAATGAAATAATCACTAAGCCTGCTTTTGAATTTAGCTCAACTTTTTTTCTAGGTTACCTAAAATATATTATCAGCCAAGTAATTGCAGAACATAGTGCTGTGTATGCTTTAGGAGCTGTTTGTATTTTTATTGTGGTAGCAATTTTATTTAAAAATGTATTTCTTTATTTTAGTTATGTGGTTTTAACACCTCTTAGAAATGGAGTTGGAGCACATATTAGAGATGATTTGTTTGGTAAAATATTAAGTCTGCCAATAGGTTACTTTACTGAACAAAAGAAAGGCGATTTGATGAGCAGATTGACCAACGATTTAGGAGAAATAGAAACAGCAGTTTCTTGCACTCTTGAAGGTTTTATAAAAGAACCACTCACAATTATATTCTACTTGATTTTATTATTTATTCTAAGTCCACAATTATCTCTTATTCTTTTGGTTTTGTTACCAGTTGGTGGTTTTATTATTGGGCGTGTAAGTAAATCATTAAAAAAACACAGTAATCTAGCTTCTGAAAAGTTTAGTGAAGCATTAAGTATTGTTGAAGAAACATTAACAGGATTAAGAGTTATAAAGGCTTTTACAGCAGAAAAAAGCGTTTTGGATAAATACAAAAAAGCGAACCACGATTTATTTAATGTTAGAAATAAGATAAACTTAAGAAGAGATATTGCAAGTCCATTAAGTGAAGTGTTAGGTATTGTAATACTAATAGTGATATTATGGGTTGGAGGTAAAATGATTTTAGAAGGAAAGGGATTAGCATTAAATGGGTCTGCATTTATTACCTATATAGCTATTTTTAGCCAAATCATCAATCCTGCAAAAAGCTTAAGTAGTGCCTTTTATGCAATGCAAAAAGGAAGTTCTGCATTAAGAAGAGTAGATGAGGTTTTAAATGTTCAAAACTTAATTGATGCTAATGAAAAAGGCGTTTTGCTAAAAGATTTTAATAAAACTATAGAGTTTAAAAATGTAAGTTTTGCATACAACGATATTACTATTTTAAAGAACATTAATTTAATAATAGAAAAAGGAAAAACAGTAGCACTTGTTGGCAGCAGTGGAGCGGGGAAAAGCACTTTAGCTGATTTGGTTCCAAGATTTCATGATGTTTCAATTGGTGAATTATTAATAGATGGTATAAATATTAAAGATTATAATTTAGAGAGTGTAAGAAACCAAATTAGCATTGTTACCCAAGAACCTATTTTGTTTAACGATACTATTGCCAATAATATTAAACTAGGCGTTAAAAATGCAACAGAAAGTGAAGTTGAAAATGCGTCTAAAGTTGCTAATGCTTATAATTTTATCATAAAAAAAGAAGATGCATTTGATAATAATATTGGGGATCGTGGTACTAAATTAAGTGGTGGAGAAAGACAAAGAGTAACTATTGCAAGAGCCATACTAAAAAATGCCCCGATATTAATTTTAGACGAGGCAACATCGTCTCTTGATACAGAAAGTGAACGTTTGGTGCAAGATGCAATTAATAAAATGATGGAAAATAGAACCACTTTAGTTATTGCCCACAGATTGAGTACTATAAGGCACGCAGACGAAATTATTGTGTTGCAAAAAGGTGAAATTGCAGAGCGAGGCAATCACAATACTTTAATGCAAACAAATGGTATTTATAAAAGGCTTGTTGATATGCAAGAACTAAAATAATCTGCTTTAATGAAACACTTTTTTCTTTCGGGTAAGTTTCTATTCGATAAAAAATTAGCCAATATTTTATGGTTTGGATTATCGATTACTACAATTATTCAAAACTTGCTTGATATTGAGCATAGAATTAATATTTATAAAATATTTAGATTCTCCTACACCCATATTCAAAATTTTCAAAACCTTTATCTGCAATATCCTACACAGCATGATGATGTTTTTTTATATGGCCCCACATTTACAGCTTTCATTGCCCCATTTGCAATGTTGCCAGATTGGCTAGGTGTTACACTTTGGGTATTGTTTAACGTAACTATTTTGTTTTTTGCAATTAGGCAATTACCTATTAAGCAAGTTTACCAAAATGCTATTTTGATATTAGCATCTCACGAAATGATGAATGCCTCGTCATGGTTACAATACAATGCTGTTATTGCTGCTTGTATTATATTAGGCTACACGTTTATACAAAAGGGAAAAGATTATTGGGCATTGTTATTTATTGTATTTGCAACTATTACAAAAATTTATGGCGTTGTAGCATTTTCGTTTTTCTTCTTCAGTAAAACCAAAATGAAGTTTATTCTATTTTCAATATTTTGGACTTGCGTTTTCTTTGTTCTACCAATACTCGTAACTTCTTTTTCATTTCTTATTCAATCTTATCACGATTGGGCAGAAGCATTGTTTCATAAAACTCAAAAAAATATAAGACTAGATATTCAAAATTTCTTTCAAGATATTTCTGTTATGGGTTTAATACGAAGAAATATAAACAAAAATTTTAATGGAGATATTTTTGTACTTGGAGTTGCTTGTTTATTGTTTTTAAGCAAGTTTATTCAGTATAAATATTTTAAAGATTTGAGATATCAACTTTATTTCCTCTGCTCTGTTTTATTGTTTGTTGTAATATTCAGCACTGGTGCAGAATCGCCAACATATATCATTGCTTTTCCTGCTTGTTGTTTATGGTTTGTGTTACAGCCTCCAAGTAAAATCGCTAACGCATTTTTTGTATTTTGTTTAATAATTACAAGTTTTTCTTATTCAGATTTGCTAACAAAATATAGTAGAGAGTTTAGTATGCAACATTCATTAAAAGCTTTGCCTTGCTTTGCTTTATGGCTCGTACTTATTTATCAAATTTTTACAAAACAATTTTTAAAAGTCGATATTGATAATGGGTTAAAAATAAGACAAATTGAAGGCTCATAAATTCTTGCAAATTCACCTAGACCTTAATTTATTACTCCATAGAATATATACTAAGTACAACTATCTTGACATTACAAAATAAAATATCAAAGCACTTTAACCTAATTGTACTAATGTGTATTTTAACAAATGCAATAGGTTTATTCAACGATATTTTAGAACCAGATGGAGCTTTGTATGCTTCAATATCTAAATTAATAGTACAAAAAAATGATTGGGTAAATTTGTATGCTTTAGGTGGCGATTGGTTAGATAAACCACATTTCCCTTTTTGGATGAGTGCTATAAGTTTCAAGATATTTGGAATAAATGCTCTTGCTTACAAGCTGCCATCTTTTATTTTTTTTGTAGTAGGTATTTATTACACTTATCGTCTAGCAACTAAAGTTTATACCCAAGAAATAGCACAACTTGCAACAATTATTTACACATTAGCATTGCATATTATTCTTTGCAATTTTGATGTTAGAGCAGAAATTTATTTAACAACTTTTATTGTTGCTTCCATTTATCACTTAATTATAGCAGCAGAGAAAAAATGGTTATTACACATATTATTAGCAGCCACATATACAGCTTGTGGTATAATGACTAAAGGAATTTTTGTATTTATAACTGTTGGTTCGGGCTTTGTAATTTATTGGTTGTTAAGTAAACAATACAAGCAGTTTATTAATATAAAGTGGTATTTGTATGTAGTGTTTAGTTTGATATTTATTACTCCTGAGTTGTATTGTTTATATCATCAATTCGATTTGCATCCAGAGAAAATGGTTTTTGGTAAAACCAATGTTTCTGGCTTGAAATTCTTTTTCTGGGATAGCCAATTTGGACGTTTTTTTAATACAGGTCCAATACAGGGTAGTGGAGATGTTTTCTTTTTTCTGCACACTATTCTTTGGGCTTTTTTGCCTTGGTCAATTTACTTAGTTCTTGGGGTATATACAACCATAAGAAAAATTGGATCACTGGTGCCTAACAATAAAACAATTTTGTTTGGTTGTGCCTTGTTTAGTTTTTTACTTTTCTCTTTGTCAAAGTTTCAACTGCCACACTACATTGTTATTATTTTTCCTTTGTTATCAATATTTGTAGCGGATTATTTGCAAAATAATAGTACACATAAAAATGTTAAATGGTTTAGTTATGTTCAAACTTTTATTTTTTCAATTTTAGCAGTTTTTATCTCTTTAATTACAGTTTTTTACAAGCTTAATAATTATATAGTTGTAATTGCTTTAGTTGTTATTTTTAGTTACTTATGTTTTGTTTTTTTTAGTAAAAAAATATTGTTCAATGTTATTGCAAAAGCTATGTGCTTTTCGGTATTGCTTTCTGTATTTCTAAATTTATTTTTTTATCCAAGTTTAATGCAATATCAGGCAGGTATGATGGCTGGAAAATGGCAACAAAAGCATTATCCCAAATCAACAATTCCAATGTATAAATGCTATGTGTATTCTTTTCAGTTTTATGGTAACAGTAGTTTGATAGGAGAAAATAATTTGACTGATTATTTTAAAAATAGTAAAGAATCTAAACTGCTTTTTGCTAATCAAAGCGATGTTTTTAGTATTAATAAGGATAGCTTTAATGTGAATATCAAGCAGTCGTTTCCTTACTTCCATATTACAGAGTTGAATTTTGAATTTATAAACAATCAAACACGCTACAAGGCAATTGATAGCTTTGCTATATTTGAAGCGAAACCTAATTATTAAAAGGGTGGTTAAGCTAAACAAACTATTAAATAATTTTAATAATGTAAATCCATAAAGAAGTAAAAAAAATCACCACTAATACCTTGCTTAAAATGAAAGCTACTGGGGAGAAAATTTCTATGCTTACTGCATATGATTTTTCTTTTGCTAAAATATTTGATGCAGCAGGTATAGATGTTTTATTAGTTGGCGATAGTGCTGGCAATGTAATTGCTGGCTATGAAACCACTGTGCCTGTTACACTTGATCAAATGATATATCATGCACAATGTGTTGTTCGTGGTGTTAGCAGGTGTTTGGTTGTGGTTGATATGCCTTTTGGTACTTATCAAAGCAACAGTGATATTGCTGTAGCTTCTGCTATTAGAATAATGAAAGAAACTGGTGGGCATTCTGTAAAGCTAGAGGGTGGTGAGGAGGTTATTGATAGTATAAAAAAAATTGTAAGTGCTGGTATTCCTGTAATGGGGCATTTGGGACTAACGCCACAAAGCATTTATAAATTTGGAACATATAATGTTAGAGCAAAAGAGGAGTTGGAAGCAGAGAAATTAAAACGCGATATAAAACTGCTTGAAGCAGCAGGATGTTTTGCTGTTGTACTAGAAAAAATTCCAGCTGCACTAGCTAAAGAAGTTACTGAAAGTGTTAGCATACCTACAATTGGTATTGGGGCTGGTGGTAGTTGTGATGGTCAGGTGCTTGTTATGCATGATATTTTGGGTATCAATAGCGAATTTAAACCTCGTTTTTTGCGTCAATATTTGAATTTGGAAGAGCAAATTGATACTGCGATAAAAAAATATGTTGCAGATGTTAAGAGTAATGACTTTCCAAATGCAAGTGAATCATATTAAACTATACTTTTGCTTTTACTTTAAATTACAAACTAATAGCTATGTCAATTAATCGTCAGGTACTAACGTTAGATGAATTTACGCTACAACAATTAAGAAATTTCCCATCAGCAACTGGTGAGCTTAGTAGACTTTTAAGGGACATTGGTTTGGCAGCAAAGCGTGTAAATGTTGAGGTAAACAAAGCTGGGTTGGTTGATATTCTGGGTGATTATGGAACAACAAATGTTCAGGGAGAGGAAGTGAAAAAGTTGGATATTTTTGCCAATAATCAATTAATTGGAGTTTTAAGACATGGAATTTCTTGTGCTGGAATTGGTAGTGAAGAAATGGATGAAATTGAGGTTTTTGATGATGAAGTAAGTAATCAAAGTAAGTATGTATGCTTATTTGATCCTTTGGATGGTAGTAGCAATATAGATGTTAATGTATCCATTGGAACCATTTTTAGTATTTATAAACGTGTTAGCCCACTTGGTACACCTTGTATCATAGAAGATTTTTTACAGCCAGGAAATAAGCAAGTAGCAGCAGGATATGTTATTTATGGGTCATCAACAATGCTTGTTTATGCAACTAGGAGAGGAGTGAATGGCTTTACTTTAGACCAAGCAATAGGAGAGTTTACTCTATCTCATCCAGATATTAAATGTCCTTCTTCTGGTAAAATCTATTCTGTTAATCATGGCAATTTTTTTCAATATAGCGAGGGTGTTCGTAAATATATCAATGCCTGCCAAAATAAGGATAAAAGCAGTGGTGGCCCATATACGCAACGCTATATTGGAAGTATGGTTGCAGATGTTCATAGAAACTTAATTAAGGGTGGGATTTTTACTTATCCTGGTACCATTACTAAACCAAAAGGTAAACTTCGTTTGTTATATGAGTGTAACCCATTTGCTTTTATTGCAGAAGTGGCAGGAGGAAAAGCTACTGATGGTAAGCAAAGAATTTTAGATATTGTGCCCACAGAGTTGCACCAAAGAACGCCATTTTTTGTGGGAAGTTTAGATATGATGGCAGAATTGGAAACTTGTTTAGAAATTGATAAATAAACCAATGGCAAAATTTATCACATCTATTTTTTTAACTGCATTATTGGCATTCGCAATTGGGCTTTTTGAATTTCCATGGTGGAGTTTTGCAATAACTACATTGGTAATATTTGCTGCAATTCCACAACCACCTGCAAAAAGTTTTTTAGCAGCATTTCTTTCAATTTTTGTTTTGTGGTTTGCCGTTGCTGCGAAATTAGATTTTGCAAATGAACACTTGCTTTCAAAAAAAGTTGCATCCATTATTTTAAAAAATGAATCCTATTTTCTTTTGTTATTGATTACAGCGTTTATTGGGGCTTTAATAGCTGGTATGTCAGCACTAACAGGTAGTTTACTAAGGAAGTGTATTGGTGATTTAGTTACTAAATAACAACCTACAGTAATTTATTTTGAACTGCATACACTGCAAGTTCTTGTCTTGTATGAATTCCTAGCTTTTGAAACACTTGCATCCTATAATCCTCTACAGAACGAGTTCCTACAATTAGTTTTTCGGCAATTTCCTTGTAAGAAAGTGATGTGCAAGCTAGTTTAATGAAAGCTTTTTCCTTAGCGTTAAATTCAACTGTGTTGGTATTTTTAAAATAATCGTTACTGTTTTGAATGGCTTCGCTAAAATTATTGAAGTCAGTTTGCGATAAATAAGCATCGCCTCTTAAAACTGTATTAATTGCAAGCAATAATTCAGTAGGGTTAGCTCCTTTACTTACAAAACCCTTAGCCCCACTACGCATTACTTTTGCAATTGAAAATCCATCAGATTCACTTGAAAAAGCTAGCACTTTTACTTGTGGTTTATTCTCTTTCATCCAACTAGCTACTTCAAAACCAGTTTTATCGGGCATTCTAATATCCATTAATAAAATATCAGGTATTTTCCTTTCGGCTAGTTGAGCTGTTAATTCATTAAAAGTACCAACATCAAACAAAACGGTAAACTCATTAAAAGCACCAATTAGACTTCTAATAGCCTTCCTTACAACTTCATGGTCATCAATTAAAGCTATACTTGGTTTGCCTCTCTTGCTTATCATCTTTGGTTTTATTTTCTATTTTAGTTAATAAAGGTAATTGAATTTTTACTTGTGTTCCTTGTGTTTTATTTGTCAAAATTGTAAAGTCTGCTCCAATTTGCAAAGCTCTTTTTTGCATACCCAAAAGTCCCATTCCACTTTGTTTGCTTTTTTTCTTTTCATTTAAATCAAAGCCAACACCATTGTCATTGATTTCAAGTGTAAAAATGCTCTGTTGTGAAAGGTTAATATTAATTTCTAAGTGGGTAGCTTTAGAATGTGATATAACATTACCAATGATTTCTTGAAACATTCTAAATAAGTAAACTGCATCTGTTTCTGAAAAAAAATAATTTTTCGATTCATCTAAGTTAAAATTAATCTGCATTTGTAAGCTTTGTTTCAATCGTTTTACCTCAAACTTTATTGCATCAATTAAGCCCACTTGTCTAATTCTATCTGTAGATAAACTGTGTGATGTTAATCTTACTTCATCTTTTACAACTAACAAATCTTCAGATATTTTATTAATATCTTCAGCTAAATTTTGTGTCTTGTAATTGTCTCTTGAAATCTGAAACCCAATAAGATTTAGGCGTTGAATGATGCTGACGATGTTGTTTTTTAATCCATCGTGCAGTTTGTTAGCAATTTCTTTAAGTGTAGCTTCTTGCATTTCAAATTGGACTCTTAGTATTTGTTGGTCGTATTCCTCTTGCATTACAGCCATTTCTTTTTTATACTGGTTCTGTCTTTTTTGGTATAAAAAAAGCATAGCAACAATAAATCCTACTAACATTAATGCTAATAATGCACCTAGTATAATTATAGCCAGTATTTCTTGATTTTGATTTTTCATTACAATGCAAGAACAGATTATTTGCTTGATTTAATGGTGTTGATACAAAGATAGACTAGCTAATTTTATTGTTTGGCAATATTATTTAAACGTTTGCGTAGCCTTTATTTATGAAATACACAAGTGAATCATCTTGCTTTCTTAATAATTGAGCACCAATTTTTTTAATTGCTTTTTGTGAGCGTATATTATTAATCCCTATTGTGAATAATACAGTTTCAACATAATTAAAAGCGTATTCAAGCATTAGTTTTTTTATAGATTGATTGCAATTTGTGCCCCAATATTTTCTTGCTATAAAAGTGTATCCAATGGTTATTTCACTTTTTGTTGCATCAAATTCATAAAACCTGCTACTACCAATAATTTCATTTGTTAATTTGTTTACAATTAAAAATGCACCTTTCGATTTAATGGCACTATCAAAATACTTTTGAAAAACGTTTTTTTGATACCTTAATTTATCGGGGTGTTGCTCCCAAATTAATGGATCAGATGCTGCCATATACAAATCATCAAAGTTATTTAATTCAAGTGGTTGTAATAGTATTTCGGTATTAGATAGTATTGGTTGTAAATGCATTGTTTGATAATGTTATAATTCAGAATTCAATTGATATATTTACAAAAATAATCGAATGTTAAAAACTATTTGATACACCCAACTATAAAATAAACATAAGATGATTACTGTTACAACTACTGTTAATACTGAACTTGAAAAGGTTTGGAATTTTTTTACAAACCCTCAACATATTAAAAATTGGAATAATGCTTCGCCAGATTGGCACACACCATCTGCAGAAAATGACTTGCAAGTTGGTGGGGAATTTAACTACACAATGGCTGCAAAAGATGGTAGCTTTAGTTTTGATTTTTGTGGTACTTATACAGTTGTTATTCCTTTAAAAGAAATTTCTTATGTATTAAGTGATGGCAGAACTGTAATTATTAAGTTTGAGCAAACAAAAGAAGGGATAAGTATTATAGAATCGTTTGACCCAGAAAATGAAAATAGTTTAGAATTACAACAAATGGGTTGGCAAGCAATTTTAAATAATTTCAAATCCTATGTCGAAGCCAATTAAACTAAATGAAAACAATAGCTTACGAAAATGTAGATATTTATATTGCTTCGTTTCCTAAAGAAGTGGCTATAATGCTTGAACAATTAAGGACAATAATTAAAGATATTGCACCCAATGCTAAAGAAATAATTAGCTACAATATGCCAGCCTATAAATTAAATAAAGTGTTGGTATATTTCGCTGGCTATAAACATCATATTGGTTTTTATCCATCTTCAAGTGGAGTGGCAAATTTTGAAAAAGAACTTATTGCTTATAAAACTTCAAAAGGTGCTATTCAGTTTCCCTTAGACAAAGCATTACCTTTAGAATTAATAACAAAAATTGTTTTGTTTAGATTAAAAGAAGATGCAATGAAAATAAAAAAATAGTTGATTTCGTTATTGCGGCTTTTTTGCATCTATTAGTTACTAATCAAGAAGTATTTAATAAAAATCAAAAACAAACAACTGTTAGTTTAATTGGAAGCTTTATTTTTGCAGCAAATCAGTCTTTAGCTATTAGTCTTTTGTCTTTAGTTAAAAAACATAACTGCTAAAGACTAAAAGCCAAAGACCAAAGACACAAAAATAAATTACAAAAAGTATGGCAGTTCGTGTAGACCTTTTTCAATCTCCTGATTATTATAATGTAGATGAATTATTGAGTGAAGAACATAAGCTGATTAGAGATACAGTAAGAAATTATGTGAAAAAAGAAATTTCTCCAATCATAGAAGACTATGCACAACGTGCAGAATTTCCTGAACAAATTGTGCAGCAAATGGGCGACTTAGGTTGTTTTGGTCCAACTGTACCAATAGAATATGGTGGTGGTGGATTAGACTATATTTCTTATGGTTTAATGATGCAAGAATTAGAACGTGGTGATAGTGGAGTACGCAGCACAGCAAGTGTACAAGGCAGTTTGGTAATGTATCCAATTTATGCCTATGGTAACGAGGCACAACGCCATAAATATTTACCAAAATTAGCTAGTGGCGAATGGTTAGGTTGCTTCGGTTTAACAGAACCTAATCATGGTAGCGATCCATCTTCAATGCTTACAAATATTACTGATGCTGGCGACCACGTAATATTAAATGGAGCAAAAATGTGGATTAGCAATGCACCATTTAGCCAAATTGCAGTAGTGTGGGCAAAAAATGAACAAAACGAAATTCAAGGTGTAATTGTTGAGCGTGGAATGGAAGGTTTTACAACACCAACAACACACGGCAAATGGAGTTTACGTGCAAGTGCAACAGGCGAATTGGTGTTTGATAATGTTAAAGTTCCAAAGGAAAATATATTGCCAAATGTTAAAGGATTAAAAGGACCGCTAGGTTGTTTAACTAAAGCTCGTTATGGGATTGCATGGGGTGCTTTAGGTGCAGCAATGGATTGTTATGATACAGCTTTGCGTTATGCAAAAGAAAGAGTACAATTTGGAAGACCAATTGCGGGCTTTCAATTACAACAAAAAAAGTTGGCTGAGATGGTTACAGAAATAACAAAAGCTCAGTTGCTTGTTTGGCGTTTAGGTGTATTAATGAATGAAGGAAAAGCAACGCCGCAACAAGTGAGTATGGCAAAAAGAAATAGTTGCGAAATAGCTACAAATATTTGTAGAGATGCACGACAAATGCTAGGAGGAATGGGTATTACAGGAGAATATAGCATTATGCGGCATATGATGAATTTAGAAAGTGTTATTACTTATGAAGGCACACACGATATTCATTTATTAATAACTGGAATGGATGTTACAGGATTGAATGCTTTTAAGTAGATATGCAATTTCAATCAATCAGCTATAATGCACAATTTACAAAACCAATGTTTTTTTTTCTAATAGGATTAATGGGTTCTGGAAAAACATATTGGGGTAATATTTTATCTAAGAAAAAAAAACTTGTTTTTTTTGATATCGATAAGTTGGTTGAAGAAGACTTAAAGATGAGTATAGCTGATATTTTTCTAAATTATGGAGAAGATTTTTTTCGTAGAAAAGAAACGCAAATATTAAACAATATTATTAGCAAAACAGAAAATGCAATTATAGCTACAGGTGGAGGTACACCTTGTTTTTGCAATAATATTGAGTTAATGAATCAAACTGGAATCACCATTTTTTTGAATGAATCAGTAAGTGTAATCTCAAACAGAGTTACTCAAACGAAAGAAGCACGTCCTTTGATTGCAAATTTGAAAGATAGTGAGATTAATATTGCACTTGAAAATCTTTTATTAAAAAGATTACCCACATATTCTCAATGCAAATACCAATTGAATATTGGAGATATTACAGAATATAATTTGCTAAAAATTATTAATCAATATGCATAAAAATATCATTTTTACAGCTGCAATATTTGCAGCTGTTTCTGTAGCATTAGGGGCTTTTGGTGCACACGCTTTAGATGGATTGTTAACAGACAGATGGCAAAAATCTTACGAAACAGCAGCAAGATATTTAATGTATCATTCCTTCGCATTACTAGCCTGTGGTGTTTTAGAATATATTCAACCTAATAGATTGGTAGTAATAGCTTCTAAACTATTTATTGCAGGAATAATTTTATTCTGTGGTTCACTTTTTACATTAGTTTTTTTAAATTTTAAAAATATCACTAATTTCAATTTCATTGGTGCTATTACACCTTTAGGGGGAATTTGTTTTATTGTAGGATGGATGTTTTTGGCCTTTGGTGCAAGAAGAATCCATCCTAATACTTAATTTTTTTTTAAAAATGGAGAAAAAATATTCCATATTACTTGTAGAGGATGAGACTAAGCTTAGTAATATTATTAAAGAAGAGTTGGCAAATTTGGGCTATATAGTAGATGTAGCATTAGATGGATATGCAGCAGAAAAATTATTTTCAAATAATGATTATTCTGTAATTCTTTTAGATATTAGTTTACCTGGGAAAAGTGGATTGGAACTTTGCAAACAATTTAGACAAGCAAATAAAAATGTGCCAATAATAATGCTTACTGCATTAGGCGAGATACAAGATAAAGTTGATGCTTTTAATTTAGGTGCAGATGATTATATTGTAAAACCTTTTCATTTTGACGAATTGATTGCACGAATAAAAGCACTTTTGAAAAGGGTGAATACAATAAATAGTAATGATGAACAAAAAATTGTGATAAAAGATTTGTTAATTGACAATGAATCAAAGTCGGTTTTTAGGCAAGGAACAGAAATACAACTTACCGCAAAAGAATTTGCATTACTTAAGTTACTAGCTGTTAACAAAGGAAAAGTGATATCTAAGCAAGAAATTTTGGAGAAAGTGTGGGATTTAACTTTTGACACTGGAACCAATACCATTGAGGTTTATATTAGCTTTTTAAGAAATAAAATAGACAAACCATTTGACGAAAAAATTATTCAAACGAAATCAGGCTTTGGCTATTTTATAAAATAACTGTAATGAGTTTAAGAATAAGATTTGTATTACTTTTTACTGCAATTGCAGCAATTATTCTTATTCTCTCTTCTTCTACCATTTACATTCTTTATTTAGATCACACTAGAAATCAATATAAAGAAAGGCTTGTAAATGAAGCTATGATTCAAATAAATTACTTCCTAGAAAAAAAATTGAATCACAATGATTCAACTGATGCATCCAATAATAATGAAATTACCAGTAATGCTTTGTTGCAAAGAAATATTTTAATTGTAGCAAATGATGGAAAAATTGTTTTTGCTGATACACCTAATACTGTTGTAATTAAGCCATCTTTTGAATTATTAAACAATATCAAAAATGAAAAGTACTATTTTCAAGAAATAGCAAATCAATCTATACTTGGATTATACTCTAAGCGAGAAAAAATGTATGTCCTTATTTCTGCTTGCGATGTTTTTGGCATAGAAAAAGTTAGACGTTTACGATTAATACTCTTTGTGGTATTTGTAGGAAGTATTTTAACGACTACCACACTTACATATTTTTTTGTAACTTCTGCTTTAAAGCCTCTATTCAAATTAAACAGCCAAATTAAAGAAACTTCAGAATTAAATCTTTCACAAAAAATTGATGAAGGAAATGGGAAAGATGAAATTGGACAAATAGCCAAGAATTATAATGAAATGCTTGAACGTTTAAATAATGCTTTTGTCTTGCAAAAAAATTTTGTGCATCACGCATCCCATGAGCTTAGAACACCATTAACAGTAATGTTTGCATCTACTGAAGCTGCCCTAAAACGTAACTTAACAGAGGCTGATTATAAACAAGTTTTAACATCGTTAAAGGAAGATCAAAATAGATTAATAGAGTTAACAAATTCCTTGTTATTGCTATACCAGTTCGACAAATTAAAGTTCACTCCAATTCTTCATGAAGTTAGAATTGATGAACTTGTATATGATGCAATAGGATATAGTAAAAAAAATTTTAATGGAATTACTATCGATTTTTCATTTGAAAATGTTCCAGAAGAAAATGATTTAATTGTGGAAGTAAATGATGTTTTATTAAAAGCTGCTTTTAATAATTTGATAAAAAATGCTTTTTTATACTCCGATGACAAAAAATTGAACATTTCTATACTTGCTACCAAGAGTATTTTGCAAATTAATTTTGATAATCGAGGAAGTCAGTTATCAGAATCTGAACTTGAAGACATTAAGAAACCATTTTCAAGAAGTGAAAATATTGGATTAGTAAAAGGTATTGGCTTGGGGCTATCAATTGTAGAAAAAATTGTTGATTTACACAATGGAAAATTTACATATCAAGCACTTCCAAATTCGGTAAATAGGTTTACATTAGAGTTGAGATAAGTTTATTTATTAAACTTTATAGTTTTTTCTTCTCCAGTAACATCACCATTGCTTCTTATTTGTAACTGCATATTTGTTATCCATTCGTTACAACCCTTGCTGTATAAGTATTCATTAATATCATTAATCAATTTCATTACGTCATTATAATTGCCTTCTACAACAGTATCAAAAGCACCAATTTCGTATTTAACATTCGATTGTTGAATGATAGCAATTGCTTCATCAACCCATAAATATGGGTGCTTATCTAAAACAATGGGAATGATTTGTATGGATGCATTGATAATGTATGAGTGCATTTTTATAATTATATGCTTTTGACTTCAGCCAATAAATCTTGCAATGCCTTTTTAGCATCCCCAAAAAGCATAGATGTTTTTGGTTGGAAGAATAAATCGTTTTCTATACCAGCATAACCTGGTTTCATACTACGTTTATTAACAATGACTGTTTTAGCATTCTCAACTTCCAAAATTGGCATACCATAAATTGGAGAAGCAGGGTCATTTTTAGCAGCAGGATTTACAACATCATTTGCTCCTAATATCAACACCACGTCGGTAGATTTGAATTCATCATTTGCTTGTTCCATTTCCATTAGTTTATCATAGCTAACATCAGCTTCTGCAAGCAAAACGTTCATATGTCCTGGCATTCTACCAGCCACAGGATGAATAGCATATTTTACTTCAACACCTTTTTCTTCTAATACTTTTTCTAATTCGTGGCAAGTGTGTTGTGCCTGTGCAACAGCCAAACCATAACCAGGAACAATAATTACTTTATTGGCGTAAGCCATAACAGTCGCAGCATCGCTTAAAGAAATTTCTTTGTAATTACCTTGTGCTTTATCTCCACTTGCAGCACCACCAGATTTACTACCACCAAAATTTCCTATCAATACATTGCTTAAACTTCTGTTCATTGCTTTACACATTAACATGGTTAACAATGTACCAGCAGCACCCACTAAAATTCCACCTGTTAGCATTACTTTATTATCATATAAAAAACCACCACAAGCAGCAGCAACCCCAGTAAATGAGTTTAGCAAAGAAATTACAACAGGCATATCTGCACCACCAATAGGGAAAACAAAGAATACGCCATAGGTTAATGATAAACCTGCAATAACATAAAACAAATAATAGTTATCAGCAGAGAGACTTGTTGTTAAATATCCAGCTAAACCAACAATTACAGCCAATAAAACGAGGTTGAAAATATGCTGACCAGGAAAAGAAAAATCTTTAAGCTTACCATTTAATTTACCCCAAGCAATCATACTACCTGCAAAAGAAACAGAACCAATTACAAGTCCAACCATAATAGTAATTAATGTTCCTGTTGAAGGTGATTCGGTTGCAATGTTTTTTGCGTGATGACCAAATTCTATAAATGAAATTAATGCAGCACAAGCACCACCCATACCATTAAAAAGGCTCACCATTTCTGGCATTGCAGTCATTTTAACTTTTTTAGCAGCCATTGTTCCAATGATACCACCAATAGCTAAAGCTGCAAAAATCCAAGGGTAGTTGCCAAGCTTTACTCCATTTTCTTCGTATAAAAATATTGTACCAAAGATGGCTATTGTCATACCACCTGCTGCAACCAAATTTCCTTTTCGTGCAGTTGCAGGATTTGACAACATTTTAAGCCCAAGAATAAAGGTGATACTTCCAATTAAGTAACAAAGTGTTAATATATTAAGCTCCATAAATAGTTATTTCGTAGATTATGATTGTTATTTAGTTAATTGCCTTTATTAATTTTTTTAAGTCCTTTGATTTGAATTTTTTACTCAACATCGTATTGTCAGCATAAATTCTATTACCAGTAAAACCATTGTAAACATTTACAATTTTTAATGAATTAGACTGTATCCAGCTTAAATAATATAGGCTTTTTTTCGAATTTAGTATCATATCACTCAATTCTTTCCTGGTAACAATTTTGTATTTATACGGGTATTCTGAAAAAATTTCATCTATCTCTTGCTTACATTCAGCTATATCAGCAGTGCTATAACTAGATTTATTTAATAAGCTTCCACCATCACCATACCAGTAATTAGGTACGTATAAAGTTTGGTCTGCCAAATTTTGTATTTCATCCTTTTCTAAAACATCGTAATATGGCTTTGCATCTTTTTTAGCCTCCACAAGCCTATTCATTGTTTGAACATAGTTTTTAATATGCCCTATTGTAGTATTTAAATAATAGTCAGTAATTGAAGAATCAAAATATGAAATGCTACGCCTTAAATTGCTGTCAACATATCTACCATCACCCATTTCAATAAATTTATATGGCTTTTTCTTTTCCATAAAACTTAAATCTGTGGCATATTTTGAGAATATATCAGCCCTTACAACATCATAAATGTCATTTGCCGAAAATGATTGTTTTTTACCGGTAACTGTCCATAACACAAAATAGAAATAATAATCACTTGCTTTATTTATTACCTTAGGACCACTAATCATCTTCTCAGTTCTTTTTGTT
>JBMLRA010000355.1:0-2740 GCA_049241265.1 Chitinophagaceae bacterium | reverse complement strand
TTACACTAAACGGTACAGTTGTTTTTGCACTTAAACTTATTGGTGTTTCATTATTTAAAAATTTATCTACCAATTTAGCACTTGTTACTGTTGCATCAAAATTACTTGGGTCAAATTCAAACTCGTAGTTCGCTACCCTTGTATTGGTAAAGTTCATGAATATAGAATCGCTATTTTGTATGTATGGTCTTGCTTCAATTGCAATTAAAGTATTGTCTCTTTTTGAACTGAGGTTTTCACCACTATTGTTCATTTTAACAGCATCTTCATTACCATCAAAGTTCGGATTATAACCATTTTTAAATGCTACAAACATTTCATCTGCTCTAGTTTTACTACCATCTGAATTTGCAATGTATAATGTGGTTTTAAAATTGTCTTGCAACCCATTACCTGCACCTGTTTGTTGTGTAGTTTTAGTAGAAACTTTATCAGCTTCCTCAAATACCACAGAAGCAGTTGCACTATTCATTAGCACTAATGCTGATTGACCAATTTGCATATTTCTTCTGAAATCAGAAATACCTGACCAGTTTGTATTATTAATGGAAACCCAACCCCCAAAGCTGCCTAATGAAGGATCCCAGTGATAACTTGCATTATTACCAGCAATACCTGTATAAGAAAGTAAACTAACATCAACTGGACTTAAATATGGATTTGGAATAGCTCCATATCGTCCATTTAATCCATTTAAAGTTATGGTTTGTGTACCTCTTTTTATATCTCCTTTACTTGCTAAAGTTGTTGATACCCATGCATTATTCACACCTGCAGTAACAGTTTTATCGCCTCTTACAAACATAAAATAAGTACCATCTAAAAGATCTCCTGTATTGGTAACATTGTCGTAGCCACCTGTTGTATTTAAAGCTGAATTAAACTTCATCATACTTGCACTTACAGTAGTACCATCAAATCCTGTACCTGATGGGCTATAAATATTTGTACCATAATTACTTGCATGACCAAAATTACTTTGCCAATTATTAGCTATTGTACCTCCTGAGGTTGGTGTAGGATTTGTAATAAATCTCCAAGCCCTGCGTTGTGCATGTAAGTACATTTCACTTCTTACAGTTCCTGAAATAGTTCCAGCACCAGCAGTTAAATCAGCGACCCTTGCTGTTGTTGTAGCGGTATTTCTGAATACTAATAATCCATCACCAGTATTTAAAGTTGTTCCTGTAGCAGTTGTTAAGGCTCCATAAAGATTTACTTTATTACCTAAAGTAAGATTACCAGAACCGCTCAATGTCAAGTTACCTAAACTATTTGTTCCTGTTGTAGGATTTAAATGACTGCCATCGGTTGTTTGATCTAAATTAATAGTACCAGCATTTCCTAATAATGTTAAAGAAGAAGTATTACTTCCTCTAAAAAAACCGCCACCTGAAACTGCACCAGTAATAGTTAAAGAATTCCCATTTAAAGACAGAATTGAGGTATTATCGAAAAAAGTTAAGCTTCCAATACTAGCACTTGCAAGGTCTAGTGTAATAGTGTGGTTACCCACAATTGTGTATGATGCACCTTCTAATGGAGGGTGATTAGTCCAAGTGCCAGATTCACTAAAATTTCCAGTTGCACTTGATTGAAATGTAGCATTTAACGTATAAGTAAAATTGTTACCACTATTATCATCATAATTTATAAGAGCTATATGTTTATCACTCTCTGAATGTGCATTCATTTGAGCTAAAGTTCTAGTTGAGGTGAATATATAATACCTAACTGTGGCTCCCAAGCTTAATGTAGGAATTGTTGCAGACCAACTAGTACCACTACCAGTTGCTTGAACAACAGTAGTTGAACTATTAAAATCAGAACCTGTAGTGTATCTCACGAAGACATTTTCGCCAGAACTAGGAGTAGAACTTGTAGTAATTCCTATTGTAGCACTTCTATTAAAATTTACTGTTTGGGAAGATCTTGAAACAGTAACTGGTGCATTTGATGTATAAGCAACATAATAACTAGCATTAGTTTCAGTATATCCAACATCACGAAATACAAATGTATATCTGCCAGCAGTACTCATATTAAGTCCCATATCAGTTCCAGTACAATTACTACGGTAAATTGTACTATTTATTGAATTCACAGCACCTTGTCCAACACCAGAAAAAACCCATCTATTGTTGTATCTTCCACCACAACTACCTCCACTAGAAGGACCACTTATTAACAGAAAGCCTGCTCCGCCACCTCCTGACATATTTGTATTTGTTACATCACCACCAGAACTTTGTGCATTGTACGTTTTAACCCATTGCCCTCTTCCGTCAGTAGGAGTACCTGAAGAAACAGAAACTCTTCTAAATGTGGAGTTAGCAGCACTACCTGTTGAATAGCCATTCATTTGTCCAACTACTTGAACTGGCTCACCAGAAAAAATATTTTGTGCAATCGTAAGTAAACATTGCATTGAGAAAGTAAGTAATAGTATACTTTTTTTCATATAAAAATCATTTAATCGTTAATGTGTACAAAGTACGCTAACAAAAATGTGCATTTCTACAAAATAAAAAAATTAAATTTCAATAATTTTTATAATTCAAACGATTTCCTTCCCAAAAAAGCAAATGAAACTGACATAAACAGAACTCAAACAAAAAAAAACTAGCTCAAATCTCAAATATTTATTACTTCGTGCCATGTGGCAAATTGTAAAAAAAGACTTTTCTCAGTTTTATGCAAGCATCACCGGCTTTATGGCTGTGGGCATTTTTTTGTTATT
>JBMLRA010000354.1:0-18493 GCA_049241265.1 Chitinophagaceae bacterium | reverse complement strand
TGTGGTTATCATATAAATGATATATGAGTATAAGTAAAGTGTTGCAATAGAAAAATGAGTGCACTACAAACTGAATAACAAAAGAGGATTTTTACAATTCTCTACTACTGAATGGGGTTACTAAATGAAGTAACTTGGGTATTATATAAGTAAATTTGATTGTTGCATCAAAGTATATAATTTGGGTTGTTTTGTAATAAAAAAAAGGCTACTCGGTTAAAAGCATCCTTCATTTTCACTTTATAAAAAAAATTAGAAAATGTTCGAACTTTTTGATTGAAGATATAAATAGGTTTTGAAAATCGAAATATTTTGAAAATTCTGAATTGATATAAAATAGGAGTTGACAAAGCTTGACACGTGGTGAAGTAAAATAAAATTAATCTTGTTTTACTTTTGAGTACTGTATGAATCTGTACATATTTACTTCAAATATTATAAAATCGAAATAGTTTTATTATAGAAAACAATTGATTTAAATGTTATAACTTAGCACTATTAATTTCACCCGAAAAAAAATTTTGATTACTGTATTTTTAAAAAATTTCTCCACCAATAACCTGAGTTCTTTATGGTTCTAAGTTGTGTTTTATAATCAACGTGTATAATACCAAATCTTGCTGTATAGCCTTCGCTCCACTCAAAATTATCAAGCAAAGTCCAAGCAAAATAACCTGCTAATTTGGGTTCTTCAAGTTTTGCTTTATGTAATGCTTGAAGATGATTTTTAAAGTATTCAATTCGTTCTTCATCATCGATAACCCCATTTACAATTTTGTCTTTAAAGAAAGCTCCATTTTCACTTACAATAATTTCTTTCACTGTTCCATAGTGCCAATAACGTTTCAATATTCTATAAAAACTATTGGCATTTATTTCCCAACCCAATGCTGTGTGAGGCACTTTTCTGCTAACAGGTTTCACTTCAGCAGCATTGATAATTGGTATGAGTGAATTATGTTTGATAGTGAGTGGAAAATAATTTTGAATGCCAATAAAATCAAAATCAAACTGCATTCTTTGAGAATATTTCCAGGCTTTATTATGAAGATATAATTCATCTATTACTTTAAAATTTTCACTAGGATAACCAAGCCCTAATGCAGGTTCAATAAATAATCGATTCATCAAAATATCCATCCTATTTGCAGCATCGATATCTTGCTGGCTTTGTGTATATGGAATGATTTCGCTGCAAGAAAAAGTTGTTCCAATATTAGCATTATTGATATGTGTTCTTAAAATTCTTGCCCCATCTGCCTGTGCCAGTGTTGCATTATGAACAGCAGGGAAGAAATTCTTTAATCCTTTTTTGCCGGGAGCATGCATACCCAGCATATAACCCAATGCTGTAAAGGACATTGGCTCGTTAATTACCATCCAGTCTTTTACTTTATCACCATATTCATCTGCACAAATCTTGGCATATCGTGCAAACCATCTTAAAATAAAATGCGATGTCCAACCACCTTCTTTTTGCAAAGCATAAGGTAAATCCCAGTGAAATAAAGTTATGAAAGGCACCAGGTCTAATTGCAAGCATTCGTCAATTAAATTATGGTAAAACTTCAACCCCTCTTGATTCACTTTACCTGTTCCTTCTGGCAAAATTCTACTCCAGGAAATAGAAAATCTAAATACTTTAAAGCCTAACGCTTTTGCTAAAAGTAAATCATCTTTATATCTGTAATAAAAATTACAAGCATCACTTGGCCTTGACCCATCTTTTATTTTCCCTTGACTTCGAGCAAATACATCCCAGATAGATAAACCTCTTCCTTCAACATTATAAGCACCTTCAACTTGTGGTGCAGCTGTGCCAATACCCCATAAAAAATCTTTACCAAAACTATGTGATGATATGTTGTGCATTAATCAGAATTGTTTGAATGCAATGTTACTAATTAACAGCAATTGATTTGATGAATAAACCAATATCATCGGTTAGTACATTTAATGCTGGCATTTTTTTGTTGATGGATATGACCTGTGCTTTTGGTTGTTCAAATAACTTTTCATCATAATGACAAATATTCCATTCACCTTCGTTTAATTCAAGAGAAGTTAAATTCTCAATCCAATCACCACTGTTAAGATAAGTTACTTCTCCATCCTTAGATTTAATAAGACGCTTTTGTGGTTGATGGATATGTCCACAAATGACATAGTCATATTGTTTTGCAATAGCAAGCTCTGCTGCTGTTTGCTCAAAATTGTTTATCCACGAAACAGCTTTTTTAACACCGTCTTTAACCTTTTTACTGAGGCTCATTTTTTCTCTGCCAAAAACTTTAAGTACATAGTTTATGAAACGATTTAATAAAATAAGTACATCATAACCTTTGCCACCAAGTTTAGCTATTAGCTTTGCACTGCCTTTGGTTGTTGTATCAAAAACATCGCCATGAAAAATCCAGGTTTTCTTACCATTAATATCTAGAACCAGTTTATCGGTTAATTGAAAATCTCCCATTTGAATATCGCTGTATCTTCTTAGCATTTCATCGTGATTGCCTGTTATATAAACCACACGAGTTCCTTTGCTTAAAAGGCTCATTATCTCTTTAATAACCTGAACGTGAGAAAGTGGAAAATATCGTTTACTAAACTGCCAGCCATCAATAATATCGCCATTAAGAACAAGCAGCTTTGGGGAAATGCTTTTTAAATAGTTAACTAGTTCTGTGGCGTGGCATCCATAAGTTCCAAGATGTACATCGCTAATAACAACTACATCCAAATTTCTTTTTTGCATTTAATTAGGTTTTGCGAAATAATGGATTGTTTGTTAATAGGATGTTATATCCATATTATTGAATTGTAATCAAAGCTCTCTATTTGTTTTCTTGGACGCGATTTTAAAAACAATTTTGCATAGCAATGGAAAAATAAATATTAATAGAATAAACATCATAGCATACATATGATTGATGCTATTGATAAAAAATTGAAAATATTGACTGGTAATAAATCCTAAAACTATCCACCCACCAGTCCATAAGAAAGAAGATAAGATGATGGCTTTTGAATATTTTTTTGAAGGCAAATGCATTATTCCTGCAATTACTGAAATATAACCTCTGACAAAAGGCGTAAGCCTAATTAGTAGCAAATCCGTATGACTACTTTTTATCATTTTTAACTTTAATGAGGTAATTTTTTTTGATGAAATCTTTAACCAAGAAGGTTTGTATTTCTTTAAAGTTTGTCCAAAAAAATAGAAACTGAAATATACTAAAAATGCACCTAAGATATCAGCTAAGATTGCAACAAGCAAAACCAATGCTAATGAAAAATTATTTTTGCTTGCCAAATATCCAAAGTAATAAAGCGTGATTTCATTGGGGAAACTAGGCACACCTATTTCTTGTAAAAAAACTAACAGGAATAATATTGCATAACCATATTGATTGATATAATCAACTAATTGTTGGGGCATATTTTAATGGAATAAAAGAAGAAAATTATCTTGGATGCACAAGCTCCAAAGATTGTTGACTGCTGATTGCTTTGCCCAACAACAAATCTTTAAATATAGTTTGGTATTTTCTATTCACCTTCCAAAAGCCAAGTGCTTTGTAACGTCGTGATGATGTTCTTAAAGTTAAAAGTGTGGCGTAATTTACCCTGCCATAGCGGCTTAGTTTGATAGCAATATCTATATCATCGCCGTAAAAGGTAAGGTTTGTATTAAAGCCCCCTATTTCTGCAAGTTTACTAGATTGAATAAAAGCATTACCACCAATTAAAATAGCTCCTCTTTTCTTAATTTGAATAACACGGTTTACAAATTTAAAAATGGTAAGTTGACTAAATAGCGAGAAGGTTCTTAAAATGATAGAAGCATCATAATAGTAATATGCACCAGTGGCAGCAATTACGTTTTTTTGCTTTAATTCTTTCACTCCATTTGATACCCAGTAAAAGTCTGGAACACAATCAGCATCAAGCATTGCTATTATTGATCCAGTAGCTAATCTTCTACCACACTCACGTGCATAATTAGTTCCTTGTCTGTATTCTATTTGATATGTTATCTCAACACTAGTTTGATTTTTTTGGATGAAATACTTAATCATTTCATCAGAAGCATCTGTAGAGGCATTGTTAACTATAATGATTTCATAATTAGAATAATCTTGAGATGTAATTGCATGCAGCGTTTTTAGTATATACTTTTCTTCATTGTAAACAGGAATAATTACTGATACTCTTGGGTTGGCTTCTGAATACATCATAGTTAAATGTTTCGCAAAAAAACATTCTCAATGTAAACAGAATATGAACAACTGATTAACGAATAGTTATTGATTTTTAAGTTTAATAAACTTAGTATGAAACTAATTAAGTTAAATAATTGCTTAAGCTGTTAACAATTGATGAGTTGTAATGGATTAATTAAAATTGATTAATAAATAGCAAGTTCAATTTTAAAAAATGAAATTCTAAAGAATATCTTATATGTTACTTAAAAAACGCCAATCCTCTTAAAGCAATGACCAAAGTATAAACAACAAAACCAAAATAAACAATTGCAAACCCTATAATACCAGCTGGATTTTTGAACACATAAAATCCCAATAGCGGCAATAGTTGTAGTGAATGCATACCAAAAAAATGGGCTATCCTTAAATCGCCATAATGTTTACTCCAGTTTAAAAAAGAAATGCCATTGCTGCCATCTATTGCACCAACTGTGTGTTGTAGTTTAGCACCCATAACACCACCTTCAAAAGCAAAAATTACAAATAAAATAATACCTAAACGAATGCCCCATAAATAACCCATTGGAATATTTTGGTTATCTATTTTAAAAAATAAATAACCCAAATATGCAGTATGCAAAGTGAATATTGTAATAGCCAAACCCATTAAGCTAAACAATATTGAATAGAATGGTTTGTCGGCATTGAAATGAGATAATCGCCCATTTGCAGCTTGCCAAGTAATAACAATTAATTCAAAACTCATTACAACAATTGTAACAATATTATAGAGCTTTATTGCATTGGGTTGATGTAGTTCATAACCAATCCAACCGATTGTAAAACATAAAATCCAAGTGCTTAAAAAGAATTTAGCTGGCTTAACAAAAGCATTGATATTATTAACTTGTAGCGATGTTGTTTTAGAAAGTATTAAACAAATAATTCCTCCTACAAGTGTTAGCCAACCATACCAAGCCAACACACTATTTCTTTGATGAAGCTCTGCTACAAAATTCATGTTGCTGATTATTTAAAATTGTAATCGGTACAAAATATCCGGAAAAAATCCAATTTGATTCACATTGCCAATTGTTTGTTTTTGCGGATTATACCTACGCAAAAAGATATTCTCGTTATTGGTTACATTTTGTAAGTCTAGATAAAATGTGTGGCTTAGTTTGCGTTTGCTGCTGTTAATTCTAAATCCAAATTTAGTATCCAATCTAAAGTAGCCTTTTAGTTGCTCACTGTTATATCGGGTCTCATCCAGCTTTTCTGTATTACTTGCAATAGAAGCTGCAATATCAACAGGTGTGGCATATCTGCCACCCAAAGTGGTCATTTTTATATCAAATGTAAATGCATTCTTTTTGCTCTTTCCAATCTTCCATTCTTTACCAGCCAGCACATTAGCAGCATAGCCATAATTAAAACTTGTATTGCGTTCCACACCATCGCTGCCCTTATATTTTGAATTGAATACTGAAGTGGAAGAAAGAACATAGAAGCCATTACTTAAAAACTTCTCAATGGTTAATTCCACACCATAATTGGTTCCCGTTCCAGTATTCTGCAAATCTGTTTTATCTGGAAAGCCAAAGTCGGCACCAGCATTTAACATACTAAATCCACTTGCAGATTCAGTAACCGGCACATTAAATAAGTATTGATAATACACTTCCGCCTTCAGTCTCCAATCTTTTATAAAACGTTTTTCGTAACCCAATACAAAATGGTGGGCTTTAGTAAAATCTAAATCTCTGTTGCTTTTATCAATCACACCTGCACCCATATCTTTTTGGAAAAAGTAAACAGGAATAGGCTGCATTTGACTGTGCATACCATAATTAAACAATAAAGTATTGCTTTTGTTGATTTGATAATTTAAGCCAAATCTTGGTTCAACAGCATTCTTTTTACTAAGGGTGTAATACATTTCGTGAATGCCACCCACAATAGTTAAATCGTTGGTTGGTTTATACCTTAGCTGACTATAAGCTTGAAGTAACGTTGAGTTGCCGGCATAATCCTGCTGAACTTCAAAGGGAGCCGTTTCGGGTTTTCCATTTCTTGTTAATACTCGATTTTCATTATGATATGCTTCAACCAATACCCCATTTCTTAAACTTAGTTTAGCACTGAACTTGGTATTGATAAAAGAAGAAAACCTTAGGGTACTTGATTGGGTTTTGTAATCAAAGGTTTTCCATTTATAAGTGTATGTTAATGGTAAATCGTATTTATATTCATCATAATTTGATTTGGTGCTGGAATAGGAAAGCACAGAACGCAGGAATGTTTTTTTAGATAAGTCAATAGTATGCTTTGCACCTAATACAAAAAAGTTATTGGTAGAATAAGCATCTTGATCTTGTCTGGCATAGAAGTCTGTGCTATCGGTATCTTTTCCTAAAAAATCTATATCACTCATACCACCCATTCCAAATAAATTCAACTTGCCTGCTTTGCCTTTTGCAAACTGAATATTATATACCCAATCCTGGTATTTAGGAACTGCTTTTGTGCCAATATTTAAACCTAAACTTTGACCAATTTGTGCAAACGAATATCTATAACCTACCAAGTAAGACGCTCCATTTTTCTTTTTACTTAATGGTCCTTCAAACATAGTTTCTAAGCCAGAAAATAAATTTACCTGCACTGTTTTTTCGTGTTTATCTGCATTACCTGTTCTTAATTGAATATCAAATACAGCAGCATTTGCATTACCATATTCAGCAGGAAATGCACCTGTATAAAAGTCGCTTGTTTTAAGTGCATTTGTATTCAATGCAGAGATGGGTCCACCAGTTGTGCCACTAGTTGCATAGTGATTGGGACTTGGCGAAGGGATGCCTTCAATTCTCCATAATACCCCACTTGGAGAATTGCCTCGAACAACAATATCATTTCTGGAATCATTTCCAGAAATCACCCCAGCAAAATTGCTTACCAGTTTACTTGGGTCATTTCTGCCGCCTGCAAAACGTGTAATTTCCTCTGTACTAAAGCTTCTGCTACTTGCACCAGCAAACTCATTATTTGCATTGCCCTTTTTGGTGCGTGATGATGTGATAGTAATATCATTTAATGTTTTAATCTCTTGTTCCAAAGCAATATCAATAATTACTTCTTTACCAGCAGTAACCAGTATTTCGGGTACAGAAACTGATTTATAACCAACAATACTAAATGTCATAGAAACTCTTCCTGTAGCAATATTTGTAAAAGAATACTTGCCATTAGCATTGGTTTGTGTTTTTTGATTTAATAAAACGACTGTAACTCCTTGTAAGGGTTTTTCACTTACTTTATCTGTAATGATTCCTTTTACTGTTTGTGTAATATTCTGACTAAAAGAAACCTGAGCAATAACGAATGCTAAGGCTAATAAAATTTGCTTCATTTTGTTTTTATTTTTTGCAAACAAACGGTGTCAAACTTTATTTTTCGTTGATATATGTTAAGATGATGTTGAGTGGTATTATTTATTGATAAATATCAATTAGAGTTTTTGAGTGAGCCTTTTTCTGATTCTGCTTAAATGTTCTGGTGTTACACCAATGTATGCAGCTAACATATATTGAGGAATTTGTTGAAGTAACATAGAGTTATTATCAACCATTTTTTGATAGCGTTGCTCTGGAGTTAGCAATTGCAAAGCAGCAACTCTTTGGCTTAATACAATAAACAATTGCTCTGCTACTTTTCGTCCAAAAACCTGAAAGATGGGATATTTACTATAAAGCATTTGCATACTGCTGTAATCTAATTGCAGCAGCTCTGCATCTTCTAAAACATCAATATTCTCGTTACTGGGCTGACGTGTTAAAAAACTTTCATAAGCCGAGCCATATTGGTTTTGCATAAAAAAACCTGTAGGAATTTCTTTGCCATCAATCAACATATAAAATCTGATTAAGCCCTTATTAATAAAAGAAACGTGATTGCATACTTCGCCTTGTTTAACCAAATGGTCTCCTTTTTTTAAAAGCTTTACAGTAAGACAATCTTCGATAGCTTGCCATTCTTCATTGGTTAATTGAGGAAGTAATTGTTTATAGTAGTCCTTGATTTTATCAAACATTTTAAAATACTTAATTATTATACAATAGTAAAAAGGTGTTATTTGAAAGTCGTTAATTATAATCTTTTGTAAAAAAGTTGAAATAGAATTTAAATTGAAAAAAGGGTTATTCAAACAGTTTAGAATTTATTCAAAAGAAATCTGTTAACACTTTATTAATTTAGTTATGGCCACAATATTAATACCTTCGATTTTTATCAACTTATATTAAATGCCTATATACATTTGCTTGATAATAATGGTTTCAGCAATTTTAATTAAGCTATTTTTTTGGAGTTTATTACCTCACAAAAAAGTGGAATCACTATTTAAAAGTTTTTTTAAATGGTATACAATATACGATATGCATGACGCTCCAAGTTCTAATGTCAGTATTTTTTGGAAAATAAGCAATATTTGCAACGCAATCATTTATACATCAATTATAATTCTAGCTTGTTACAGCTATGTTAAATTCTCTGATAGCCTTGATTAATTTGAATGACTTTTTATAGCAATTTCCTGCTATTGAATTATTATTTTTTCAGAATGTAAAGTATTATCTGTATGTATTATTTCTAAAAGAACAATTCCTTTAGATAACGACTTGGTTGGAATATTTATGATAGAGTTATTATTAGCAAAAACTTGCTTCATTAATATTCTACCCGCAATATCTTTAATCTGTATTTGCTTAATTTTTAAACCCTTTATATTAATATAAGATGTTGCAGGATTAGGGAATACTGTAACAACATTTTTGTCGTTGTCTGGATATATTTCCTTAATACTAGAATATGATTTAGATCCATTTTTATCTACTATTTCAAGACGATAATAAATATTCAAATGCAAAAGGTTTGTGTTTAATACATCAATAAAATTGTAATTATTGCCTCTCTGACTTTCTGCATTAATCTGCCCGATATTTTCAAATGAATTACTATTTAATGAACGCTGGATATTAAAATATGAAGTATTAATTTCTTCACCAGTTTGCCAATTAATATAAACTTTTGAGTTTACTTTTTGGGCATTAAATGAAATTAATTTAACAGGTAAAATACAAGCATTATAATGGTTTACATCATTAAACACTGTATCGTAAAACACTCCATTCCAATTGAGAGTAAGCATTTGAATTGCGTTTCCATTTGCGTTATTTACGTATTCATACTGCTGACTTTTCTGATAGCTAGTTAAAGTTGTATCCCACGTATTGTATTCCCAACTTTTTAAAAAATTATTTGTATCATAAAAGTATTGACTTCGATAAGTATATATCCAACCTGAATTTACGCCACTCCATTTCTTTCCTGAATCTTGCAACAATTTATTGTTTGGAAAGTAAGTGTAATCAATCTTGTTAAAATTTACCCAAGCACTATTTGCAACATCCCAAGTTAATTGAAGAAAACTAGTCATCAAATTGTTGGTGTTGAATGTATATTGATTTTGGAATAAATTTGTCCAACTTGAACTAGCAGTTTTCCACTCTTGAATTAGGATATTAGTATTATTTCCATTTGCATCATAAGTGTAAGTGTATAACCTACTGTTAAGCCAAGAGCTATTTGAAGTTTGGTAATCTTGATATAATACTGTTGATGGCAGTGTTTGACTAGTTGTATAGCCATAAATTCCTTTTTGATAATTGTCCCATTTTTTTGAAGCTTCATCCCATAATTGAGTAAGACTTTGTGATGTAGCATTATTACTTAATAAACTATTTGTAGTTCTATAGTATTTGATATAAGAAGCAGATGTAGAATCCCAAAAACTATATATATATCTAGTTAAATAACAAGCACCATTGTAAGTAAAAACTTGTTGAGCATTGTTTTTAAACATATGTGCAGCTGTATCCCATTCAAACGTAGTAATTGTATCAATTTTTTGTGAGTGAGTTGGGGATATGAATGTAAAAAAAATTAAAAAAATGGCAACTAGCTTCATAATTAAATTTTGCAATAATATACGAATTTATAATGTTAAAAGACTCACCTAACATCACTGCAAAAAGTTTGCAATAAGTTAACAAACCAATAGTGAACAAAAAAATGAGCCACCCTTTTGGGTGGCCCACTTTCACTACAAAAAAAATACGAAAACTACATCAAAAACTAATTATTGATGTTTAATTTGATAATACCAGTTGATTCACCAACTGTATATCTTACAAAATATAAACCCGAATTTAATTTAGCATCTTCAATAGTATAATTAACAATACCATTATTGTTATTTGCATTGTAAGTTTTAATAACTTGACCATACAAATTAACAATTTGAATTGTAGCCATACTAGCTTTGCTTTGATTTTTTACAGTTACTGTAAATCCACCTCTTGAAGGATTAGGATAAACCATAGCAGCTTCATTAAGTTCTGCTAAATTGCTAGCAACGTTTTCATTCATTGGTCTGCTACCAGGAGCACAACCAATTGCTGGACGAACTAAACCACTAATTTTAGAAACACTATTGATACTAGTAGTTCCACAAGCTCTAGTTGCATAAACACTTAAGTTAGCTTTAGTAAATGTTGCACTTGTTGTTACAATAGCACTATCAACTGCTTGAGAGTTTATAGATAAACCAGTTGCAGCAGTCCAAGTATATGAAGTTGCATTTGTTGAAGCAGCTTTATAAATACCTGTTACATTTCTGCATGGTGTTAATAAACCAGTTACAACAGGAGTTGTAGGTAAAGCAACTTTAGTAGCAATGCTAATTGGAGCAGAAGAGAAAGTAGTTGTTCCACAAGCTCTTTGAGATCTAACTGCAACCGATCCAGAACGGAAAGACGTTGCATAATCAACAACTCCATTAACTGTACCAGTTGAAGATACTGTTGCACCAGTACCAGTAGCTGTCCACAAATAACTTGTTGTGTTTGCAGTAGCAGCAACTGTGTAAGTTTCGCTACTTCCTAATTTAGAACAAGGATCTAAGCTAGTGCTTGAAGTTATTGCAGTTGGTTTAACTGGTAATAAAGTTTTGAAAGTAATAGATTTAGGAGCAGTAAAGAAAGTATCTGTTCCACAAACTCTACCAGCTTTAACAGCAACTGCACCAGCAGCAAAGTTATTAGGGAAGCTAACATTTACTGAATCTGCACTAGCACTTGCAATGATTGAAGCTCCAGAAATTGTTGTTGACCAAACATAAGTAGTAGCATTAGTAGAAGTAACTGCTTTTAATCCTAAAGAGTTACCAGAACCAATACCAGCACAAGCATCAGTTGTAGCACTTATAACCCCAGTTGCACCTGGTAATACAGTTTTAACAACTAATCCTTTAGTAATACCCCAAACTGTATCAACTCCACAAAAACCGTAAGGTCTAACACTTACAGAACCAGCAGAAATTTTATTGAAACGGATAGCAGCAGATGTATCATTTGAAGATATAATTGTACCACCAACTGAAGTCCATCTATAACCATCTGCATTTGCAACTTTAGCAGTACTATAAGTTAAAGAATATCCTGTACCAATTCCATTACAAGGATCAGCAGATCCTACAACTGCAACTATTTTTCCAATAGAACCAACTTTTTTAACAGCTAAAGTAGCAGAAGCACTAGCACCACAAGAGTTTGTTACAACTACAGTGATGTTGCCATTAACAGCAGTTGTTGTCAATAAAGATCTAACTGTAACTGTTCTTGAACCAGTTAAAGTAGAACCAACTATTACTTTGTTAGTTGTTGTATTTACAAAAGCTAAACCTGCAGGAATTGTCCAAGTACAAGTAGCACCTGGAATCGAATCAACAGTGTAAGTTGTATTACCAGCAGTTGTTGCAGGTAAACAAGTAACACCTGTAATTCCACTTAAAGAAGGAGCAGTACAAGTTGAAGTACTTAATAAACCATTAAATACAGAATCAGAGAAATTATAGTTTGTTAAAGCAGGAGAACTGATTCCTGGACGATAGTCAGGAGCAGTGAAATTGTAAGGAGTAGTTAATATACCACTTGTAGAAACTAAAGAGTCATTGTTGCTAGTACCGAATAAAGTTCTAACAGTTGATGAACTTCCATTTTCTAATACTCTACCAGCAGCATTACCTGCAACTAAGTTATTACTAAAACGTAAAGTTCCAGCAGTTGCATTTGCTATAGCAGCTGAACCATCAATAAATACACCAGTTGGGTAATCCATTAAAATACTATTCAATACTTTTAACTGTGTATTACGACGTAAACGTGCACTTCTTCTGTAAGCAGGGTGAATTGACGCTAGATTAGTTGAAGAAGCATCTCCACGTAATGGACCAACAAAAGTCATATTGCTAAAAATAGCTTTTGTGATAGGTGAATTTGTAGAACCAGTTGCATCATTATCAGATTCAAAACCTTCAGATGTAGAACTACCAGAAGCTAAACTCCAAGTTGCGTCTCCCAATTGAGGGTCACGAACACCTAAGCAAAATTGAACTGAACCAGAGAAACCATTATCTGTATCAAACTCATCATCAACACCTCTGTAAGAAATAAGGTGAGCACAGTTTACAGTACCACCAAACCACTCAAATGAATCATCATTGGTATAAGAACATTGTACATAGTCAATAGTAGTACCACGACCAACAGCACCTAATGTTAAACCATTAATTTCTTTATTAGTATCAAATACATAACCACCATATTCAATTCTTACATACTTTAAAGAACCAGAATTATCATCATCATTTGGTGTTGTTTCGCCACCAAAAGTTGTTTGTGGAATAGCAGCAATACCTTCGATGTTTGCTTTTCCACCAGCACCATTGTAAGTTGCTTTACCTAATAAAACTACACCTCCCCAATCACCAGGAGCACGACTACCAACAGCTTTGTTTGAAGTAAATACAATTGGTTCACTTACTGTTCCATTAGCTATTAATTTAGCACCTCTAGTGATAATTAAAGTAGAATTAGCAACAGTAGCATCTCCACGTATAACTGTACCAGCTTCAATAGTTAAAGTAGCATTGTTTGTTACATAAATTAAACCTTGTAATTTATAAACATTATTTTTTGTCCAAGTTGTATTTGTTGTGATAGAATCATTAACATTTACTGTTGTTGAAGCATAATTCGTGTTTTGAGGATCCCAGTTAGCCCAACCATTTGTCCACATTGCTGTAGGAGCTGGAGCAAACGCACCACGATAAGTTACTGGAGTTACAAAGTTTTTATTTGCAACTTCTGCAATTACATAAGGAGCAATTAAACTGTTAGAAAAACTTGCACCGCTTAAGGCAATAGAACCAGTTGCAGGTCTATAATCTGGTGAAGTAAAGTTGTAAGGGGTAGTTAAAATGCCACTTGTAGAAACAGCAGAATCATTGCTGCTTGCACCAAACCAAGTTCTAATAGTTGATGAAGTACCATTTTCTAATACTCTACCAGCTGTGTTACCAGCAACGATATTATTTGCAAATATCAATGTACCTGCACTTGCATTAGCAATAGCAGCAGAACCATCAATGAATACACCAGTTGGATAATCCATTAAAATACTATTGATAACTTTTAATTGTGTATTACGACGTAAACGTGCACTTCTTCTGAAAGCAGGATGAATTGACGCTAGATTAGTTGAAGAAGCATCTCCACGTAATGGACCAACAAAAGTCATATTGCTAAAAATAGCTTTTGTGATAGGTGAATTTGTAGAACCAGTTGCATCATTATCAGATTCAAAACCTTCAGATGTAGAACTACCAGAAGCTAAACTCCAAGTTGCGTCTCCCAATTGAGGGTCACGAACACCTAAGCAAAATTGAACTGAACCAGAGAAACCATTATCTGTATCAAACTCATCATCAACACCTCTGTAAGAAATAAGGTGAGCACAGTTTACAGTACCACCAAACCACTCAAATGAATCATCATTGGTATAAGAACATTGTACATAGTCAATAGTAGTACCACGACCAACAGCACCTAATGTTAAACCATTAATTTCTTTGTTAGTATCAAATACATAACCACCATATTCAATTCTTACATACTTTAAAGTACCAGAATTGTCATTATCATTTGGTGTTGTTTCGCCACCAAAAGTTGTTTGAGGCACAGCAGCAATACCTTCGATATTTGCTTTACCACCAGCACCATTGTAAGTAGCTCTACCTAATAAAACCACACCACCCCAATCACCTGGATTACGGCTTCCAGCAGCTTTATTTGATGTAAATACAATTGGTTCACTAACTGTTCCAACTGCATACAATTTTGCACCTCTTGTGATGATTAAGGTTGAGTTTGCAGTTGCATCATCACCACGAACAACAGTACCAGCTTCAATAGTTAAAGTGGCATTGTTAGTTACATAAATTAAACCCTGAAGTTTGTACACATTGTTTTTTGTCCAAACTGTGTTTGTAGTGATAGAATCATTAACATTTACTGTTGTTGAAGCATAAGTGGTGTTTTGAGGATCCCAATTAGCCCAACCTGTTGTCCACATTGCTGTGGGAGAAGGTGCAAAAGCTCCACGGTAGCTTACCGATTTAAGGAACTGCACTTGTGCGTTACTGCTTAGTACGGCAAACAGTAATGCGAAAGCGAGAAAATTTTTTTTCATTTTGTAAATTTTTTTGATTACGAAACAAAACTATCATACTAGCAAAACCTTGTTGTACATATTGTGTTATATGTGTTTTAAATAATTGTGAACAACAGAAAAGAGCCCTGAGAATATTGAAAAATAGTCGTTTTTAACAATTTGATAACAAACAATTGGTGATTATTTAACATTATTTTTTACGATATAACTTTGAATACTATATAAAATTTATTAAGCCAAAAGCTAATGAGTTTAGAAGATAGAAACAATAAAAAAGAGGTTGCATTTGCAACCTCTTTTTACTCATAGAGAATATGGATTCTTAAAACTGGTCTGTAACTATTCTACAATAATTTTTTGAGTTGATTTTCCCTCATTTGTAACAACACTTACAAGATAAAAACCTTTAGTAAGATTGTTAATATCAATTGTATTAATACCTATACTTAAATTTTGGCTTTTAACTTCTTTACCAAAAAGATTGGTAACAACTATTTGTCCTTTACCAACTAATTTATCTAATTGTAAATTAATACTACCTCTAGCAGGGTTAGGATAAATAACAAAGTTTTTGTCTGATGACATTAAATCTATATTAGTATTTACACCTTTAGAAGCACAAGTATATCCAGTACCAATTAATGTTCTGCTATTTGTACAACCATTCGCATCTACATAAGTATATTTTATAGATCCTGAACCAGTTGAATTAATTGAAGCAAGACCAGCTGTGTTAACACTAATTGCACCAGTTGCACTCCAAGAACTTGCTGGGCTATTTGGAGAACCAACTAAAGTAAAAGTTTTCCCTACACAAAAACCACCAGTTGGTGCACCTACTTTTGGATTGGTGGTACCAGTAGCATAACTAATTAATGGAACTGGAGGAATAGAATTGATTGTAACAGTTTTAGTTGAAGATAATTTGCAACCAGTAGCATTTGTAGCAGTGTAATTAATTACAATATTACCCTTGCTTTTTGCATTTATTAAACCTGTGTTAGAATTAATTGTAGCTTGACTAGTGTAATCAGTACTCCAAATACCATTTTTAGCATTGTGTGAAAGTGAGATAGAAGAACCTGCACAAACACTACTTAAACCTGACGGTGCTGAGAAAACTGAACCAGGATTATACATTGCTAAAAACTGACCACCTTCAACTATATCAGAAGGCATACCTGTAGTATAGTGAGTTTGATCTACAATTAAAAACCAACCATTACCTAAAATACAAGAAACATCAATAGCTCCAGAAGTTTCTTCATCTTGGTTAAAAGGAGCTGTTGCTGCTTTTCCTATTTCACCGAAACGGTTAGCATCGTGTTTTGCAATTAAAGTTAGAACATCAGTTGCCGGAGTGTATTGCCAAATTTTACCATTATGAGCATTGTTACCAACATCCTCCAATAAAATCATATTACCATTATTATCGAAGTTAATATTATCCAACATTTTTTGACCTTCTGTACCATCTAAAACAGCAGTAATAGTTCCTCCAGCTTCTGGATTGCTGATATCACTAAATTTCAACTTCCATAATCTGCTTGGGTTTGCAAAAGAGTTAGTAGTTGCGAAATAAAATTCACTCAAATCATTAGGATTCCAAGTACCATCTTCTGGTCTTTGAAAACTTGTAACACCATTAGCAATGCTAAGAGCTTCTAATTGAGCACCCGTTTTTGCTGAAACATCTCCTAAATCAACTAAGCTAAAAGTAGTATTTGGAGAAACGTTTAAAGAACCAGTTGCAGCTTCTGTAGCAACACCAGTTATTTTTACACCATATACTTTACCATTAGTCAATCCAGCTTTTTGAACATCTGTTCCGGTATTTGTTTTTGTTCCTATATAGAAATAAACTTGTCCACCAGTACCATCATCCATACCAGCAACAACAGTTTTATCACTCTTGTAAGGAAGAGCTACTGCATTTTCCCAAGAGTATTTTCCTAAGTAAGGTAATTCATAAGAAACCCCTGCTTCTGTACCTGTAACAATGTGAGCAAATCCACGACCCTCAGCTCCACTTTCTTCTCCATTCATAAAAATTCTTTCTTGTGTTCCATTGCCAGTATTGCTGTTATAAAAAGCAGCCACTTCTGGTAAATCTGCTGAACAAAAACGAGAAAATCTAGCAATAGATTGGTCGTTATTATTGGCACTGTTGTAAGAAACATAAGAAGTTCCATTCCATAATTTAGCAGTTTGAGTTAAATCACTACCACTAATTACACTTAAATCACTTTTTTTAATAATCCATTTAGAAACAAAAGCTCCTTTAGAACCGTGAGCTCTTTTAGCACCAAGAGTACTATTAATCTCGTGGTTCATTAACACTGTAAAAGTGCCATTACCATTGTCGAAAGCACCTAATCCATCAGGAATACCAGCCATTTTGTAACCATTTTGAGCTGCTTCGTTAGCAGAAATAATGGTTTTAAATGTTACACCAGAACCCATAGTGTCTTTTAAATAAGGTGTTTGCTGCGATTTACCTAAAAAAGGTAGTGCTAAAAAAAGCACAGCAGCGAATTGATTTTTTGTGAAGATTTTTTTCATAAACTAAAATGTTTTTTTGTTTAGGCAAAACTATCTTGAGCAGGATTGCAAGTCTTTAACAAGGGGTTATGATTGAATTATTAAACCATTACTAAAACATAGATTAATTGTTAAAATAAAATGAATACTTTGTTATCAAATAACCTTATTAAGTTAATAAAAAGATGACGTTGTTTTATTATAAAAATTAGTATACATATTGATTTTTGTAGAAATTACAACAATGAAAAATAAATTAGTTATAACAATTTTAAGTATTACAATAGTTTGTTCAATATTTATTTCAAGTACAAAATCTGTTCAATTTTCTAGCGTGTCACCTGATGGCTACACAGGTGCTACTGGTGTATATTGCACTAATTGTCACTCAGATTATCCGTTAAATGCAGCAGGGGGAAATGTAATGTTACAGGGGTTACCAACTGGCAATTATGTACCGAATGCAACCTATAACTTATCGTTAAAAATTAATCATTTTACCAATGATAGAACAAGATGGGGCTTTGCTATAAAAGCTGTTAACAATGCAGGCAATGCTGTTGGTACATTTTCTACAACCAATACAAATGCATACATTAATGGAGATGAGATTAGCCATTTTTATGCAATAACAACAAGTTCACAAAGTAGTTTTACCTATGATAGTTTAAAATGGACAGCACCTGCTACTGCTGGTAATGCCACATTTTACTATGCTGGCAATGCTGCAAATAATAGTGCTGGAAATGATGGAGATTATATTTATTCGGGTGTTTCAGCAATTACTTTGCCGATTTATTTAAAAGATTTTACTGCTAACATTATCGATAGAGGCGTATCGTTGTATTGGGAGTCAACAATAAATAACAAATTTGATTTTTTTGAGATTGAAAGAAGTGATGATGGGCAATTTTTCTTTAAGGTAGGAACGATAAATGCAAATACGAACAACAGCAGTTTCAAGTATAATTTTATAGACAACAAAGTTTCATCTAATAATCAAAGCAATGTTTTTTACCGATTAAAATCTATTGATAAAAATGGTGACACTCACTACTCAAAAACAGTGAGTATTCAAACAAGAAATACAGAATTGATTATAAAAAATATTTATCCAA
>JBMLRA010000353.1:0-10902 GCA_049241265.1 Chitinophagaceae bacterium | reverse complement strand
GTTTGGAAGAAAAGTAGGCCCTGCAATGTATAATTGGAAAGAGAATTTTTTGTTCAAGAAAAAGTATCTTGAACAAGCACACGATTTCTATGAAAAACATGGTGGGGGGGCTATTGTTTTTGCAAGATTTTTACCCATTGTAAGAACCTTTGCTCCAATTGTTGCAGGTATTGTTGCAATGGACAAAAAGAAATTTAGCTACTTCAATATTGTTGGTTGCTTGGCATGGGTTTTAAGTATGTTAATTGCCGGGCATTTTTTACAAAAATGGATACTAAACCAATTTCATTTTGATTTAAAAGAACATCTTGAAATTATAGTTATTGGAATAGTTGTAATTACTACGGCCCCAGTAATCATAAAAATGATTACTGGCAAAAAGAAAAGTTAAATATGAATGTAACAAAGAAAGAAATAAGCGTTTTATCACTTCCTGTTCTAGTAGGAGCATTAGGTTTCTTTGTTGATATCTACGATTTATTGGTCTTCAATATTGTTAGAATAAAGAGTTTAAAGGATTTAGGATTAAACGAACAACAATGCAGCACAACTGGCGAAAATATTCTTAACTGGCAAATGTTTGGGCTTGCAATTGGAGGTATTTTATGGGGGATACTGGGGGATAAAAAAGGAAGAAAATCAGTGTTATTCGGCTCTATACTTTTGTACTCAATTACAACTATAGCCAATGGATTTGTACATGATGTTACTGCTTATACTATTCTTAGATTCATTGCTGGGCTTGGGCTTGCTGGCGAATTAGGTGCTAGCATAACACTAACAAGCGAAATGTTACCCAAAGAAAAGAGAGGCATTGCAGCAGCCATTATTGCTACTAGTGGTGTTATGGGAACTATTACAGCTTACATTGTTCAATCATCAACTTCACATATTCACGAAGGATGGCGTTTATGTTATTTTATTGGTGGAGGAATGGGTTTATTGTTGCTTCTATTAAGAGTAAAAGTAATAGACAGTTCGTTGTATGATGCAGCAAAAAAAGACCATCTACAAATGGGAAATTTCTTAATGTTTTTTTATAATAAAGATAGATTTATTAGATATTTAAAAAGCATCTTAATTGGTTTGCCAGTTTGGTATGTGATAGGAGTTTTAATTAGCTTTTCAAACGAATTTGCAACTCGTTTTGGCATTAAAGATTTTGATCAACCCAAAGCATTAATGCTTCAATATGTTGGTTTAGCTTTTGGAGATATGCTTGCTGGAATATTGAGTAACATTATAAAAAGTCGTAAAAAAACATTGCTCATTTATTATTGTTTACTAAGCATTTTTATTACTTTGTTTTTCACTTTAAAAGGAGGAGGAAATGCTTTTAATATGTATATCATTTGTATTTTACTTGGCTTTGGCTCGGGCATTTCAGTTTTATACATTACAATGAGTGCCGAAAATTTTGGAACAAATTTGAGAGCTACAGCTGCTATTTCAATCCCCAACTTAGTTAGAGTATTTTTAATACCAATTTCTTTGTTGTTTAAATTTTTAAGAAGTGATGTTTTCTTTTCACCTACTGATAATACTGGTTACATAACAGCTGCTTGGATTGTAGGAATTGTTGTTATGGTAACAGGTTTTATTGCAGCGATAAAAACAAAAGAAACATTTGGCAAAGAGTTAGATTTTGTAGAAGAATAACTTTGAAAATATAAATGACTTCAGAATTAATATATCAAATTTCGTTAACACTTGTAAACAATATTGGACCTGTACAAGCTAGACTTCTATTAGAACATTTTAAATCGGCAGAAGCCATTTTTAAAGCCAAGAAAAAAGACCTTAGTTTGATTGAAGGAATTGGTACCATAAGAGCATCACAAATAAAAGATTTCACTGATTTTAAAGAAGCTGAAGATGAGATTAAATTTATAGAAAAACATCATATTCAACCTTTATTTATTACAGACAAAGACTATCCCCAAAAATTATTACATTGCTATGATGCACCAACAATGCTCTATTACAGAGGATCTACAAATTTTAATGACAAAAAAATAATTAGCATTATTGGCACAAGAACAAATACAGATTATGGCAAGCAAATTACAGAACAATTAGTTGAGGATTTAAAAGAACAAAACATTACAATTGTTAGTGGCCTTGCATTTGGCATTGATGCTATTGCTCACAAAGCTGCAGTTAAACATAAATTACCAACAATTGGAGTATTAGCTCACGGATTAGATTCAATTTATCCAGCACAACATAAACCTCTTGCAAAAGAAATGTTATTGAATGGTGGATTATTGACTGAATTTAAAAAAAATACAAAAGCTGATAAACACAATTTTCCAAAAAGAAATAGGATTGTTGCTGGCATAAGTGATGCCACAATTGTTATAGAAACAGCAGCTTCTGGAGGTAGCATTATTACTGCTGAATTGGCTTACAATTACAACAGAGATTTGTTTGCAATACCTGGAAAAATTAATGATAGCAAGAGTTTAGGCTGCCTTAAACTTATTCAACAAAATAAAGCTGTATTGCTTACTAGTGCTGAACAATTGCTTGAAAATATGGGTTGGAACAATAAGCCCAAAAAAATCAATAAACAACGTGAATTATTTGTTGAATTAACTGCCGATGAAAAAGCGATTGTAGATATAATAAAGGAAAAGGATGCAGTAAGTATTGATGAAATTTATATTAAATCTGCAATGAGCAGTAGTACTGTTGCAGCAACAATTTTGAATCTAGAGTTGCAAAATATTATTAATTGTTTACCAGGAAAAATGTATAAACTGAACTAATATTATTTCTTAATTTTTTTATCAAACCAAACAGGTGTTGTATCAATAGGATTTGCATTGTAATTAATAAATAGCTCCTCACCTGCTTCAATATCCTTAACAGTAGTAATTTTTATTGTTTCATAATCATAATCCATTTCATAATCACAATTAGAATTATAGCTATGATTATACATTGAAATATAGCCCATACCTAAAGCTCTTTTCTTTTTTTTCGTTCCCCACTCAAAAAAGTAATTGAACAATAAAGTCTTCTCAGCATCTGGAACTTCTTTTACCGGGAAAACTAAAACAGGAGATATTTCAACAACTGTATTAGCTGCTATTTTTTCACTAGTAAAAACACCTCTTCCTCTGTTTGGAGAAACTGTAACAGTTAAACTTGGTAATATCATTGTTTAATAAATTGCTGTAAAAAAATCTAATTAATTATGTTTTACAACATCAGGAAATATTTGATAAATTGCATTTGTGTAAGGTGTAATTCCTGTTGGAGTTGTTAGCACAACACTATAGATTCCTTTACTATCAATAGTTACGCCTTTTCTGTAGCTACTAGTGATAGTGTCGTTGTACATATAAATTCCATACGAGCCAGCACCACTTGTTGTAAATTGGGTATAACCTTCATAAGTTGTGTGATCTAAAAAGTTTCTATTTTTTTGATCGATAATATCGAATCCAGGACAAATTAATCTCACATTTATGTAATTAAAGTAGGCTTCTGTTCTAAAATCTAGAACACGCAATGCTGCAAAACCTGTAGCCAACCCTGTTGGCAAATCATCTTTTACCACATTCGATTTCCATTCGTTACCAACCTTATAAAAAAAACAAGAATAGCTTGTGTTGTTTGCAAATGTGTGTGTAACCTCTAGTAGTTTTTGGTTATCAGCAAAAGCAATTTTTATCGTATTAGCTCCCTCTTTAGCAGTTATATAACTTGATGCATAATATTTTGCTACCGATGTTACTTGAACTGAATTTAAAAAAACATAGGTTGAACCAAAATCCATAACATTGAAAAACTTAACTCTTGGTGCTACAACGGTTGCTGTAGTTGTTGTTGTAGTTGTAGTATTGTTATTATTCAATGCAGTATATTTTGTACATCCAATAAATAATGTTACAAAACAGTATAAACAAACAAGATTCAATATTTTTTTCATAAGTAATTTAATTGTGTCTAGCAACTTGATAATAATTTACTGGCAAAGTTCCTTTAGGACTAGCTAAGTAACTAAGTGCACCTGCAAAAACTGTATATTTCTTTCCAGATTCAAAATTTTGTGCAAAAGTTAACAAGGTACTATCCCTATAAATAAAACTTACATTACTAAAGCCCGGAGTAATTGTTTTAAAACTAGCTTTTGTTGAATCATTTCTATTGTCTAAATAGGTTCTATTAGATACAAATAAATTGTCTAAATAATTGGTTAATTTAAATGTAATGGGAACAGAAGTTGTTAATGGATCAAGACTAACAAATCTTACTTGTGCTGTTCCAGCAATAGGTGCAGTAATATCATTATACAAAATTGTTTCTCCAGCAGAAGCTGTTGGAGATTTAAAAACTACATACGTATAGTACGAATAAGGATACAAATAATAAATTGCTGATGTGTAAACAGCATCAGACGATGCACCTGTTCCTACTTTATACTGAAATAATGTGCTACCTGCATAAATACTTGTATAACTACCATCATATTTTAAAGAAATGGAATCATTTACTTTTACGTAAGCACTAGATAAGCTTGTGTAAAATAATCCTTGTACAAATGCTTGAGGAATATTGGGATTGGCAGTACCAGAACCCGATGAAGTACCTCCTCCACTAGTTGTTCCACCTGATGTACCACCACTTCCAGCCAATGGAGGTAATGGTGTGTAACCACCACTTGTAGTTGATCCTCCAGATGATGTGGTTGCAGTTGCATTTTTATTACCAGCAAACTTTGTACAACTTATTAGCGATGCCGAAATAAGCGACATTACCAAGACTTTTTTTGCAAGCAAACCAAGAAAATTATTTTTTAACATAGCCTTATTTTTTTGCATAACAATCATATACAATTGTTAAATTACCAACTTAGCTGGCAAACCAGCTAACGAATCATAAGGAGGGTGTTTTCTATGGGGAAGGATGGATTAAAGTAGATGTAGTTCAGATTTAATTATACAATTAATCAAGGAATACATTATACAACACACTATAACGATTGGATTAAAAAAATATTGCCCTAAACCTGCTTTTATATTTTAGCAAAATATTATTACTCAAAAACAAATATCACCCCATCTTATAACAATTACTACTAATCTTACATACCCAACACTTTATTAATATTGTTTATTTAACAATATGTTATTTGGCAAAATAATTGTTGGATTCTGATGAATTTCTAACCCCTTTCATAGGGGTTAGAAATTATTGTGGACCTGAGGAGAGTCGAACTCCTGTCCAAACATATTTACCATAAGCCTTCTACACGTTTAGTTTTTTATTAGTTGTAGGCACAAAGCAGGAAAAAAACAAACCAACTTTACACTTAGCTGAATAATCTTTTGCAATAATCACAGCCTTTTATTGCAGCATTTTGTTTTGTTTTGAGTCGGCGGCGGAACTTGGTAACAAAAAAACCTGCTCGGCGGCCCGAATGACTATTTAATCACTGATTAAGCAGCCATGGCATACGAAGTATTGCCAGTTAATGTTTGAGTATTCAGATTTACGTGTTAATTACACAACACACGACGTGCTTATACATACAGCAACCTACGCTGTCAAAACCAATACAGGCCCAATTTTGTTTGAATTTTAAGAAAAATTAATATCCTATAAAACAGTTGCTAAGGCAAATTTATGTTAATTAAAATTTACTTTTTACTTCTTTTATTCTTTTTATATCTTGAAATGATTTCAACCGCTAAACTATTTTGTAGAATATTGGGATTAAGATCTAACAATTTTTTTAGGAATTTGGGAGCTATGTTCATTGCTGTTTCTAGTTGCAGTAGAGCCTCTTTGTTTTTATTTTGTGCAAATAGAATTGCAACATAATAAAAAAGCAATAATGGCTTTTGACCAGTTAATTGCAACCCAACTAAACAACGTTCAGCAGCTTCGTCATAACTTTCTGCTTTAAATAAGCACTTAATTAAAGCCTCCCAACCTATCACATTAGAAGGTTTATTCAAAACAATAGAACCGAAATAAAGCGAAGCTTCTTTATATAGTTTTAATTGCATTTTACATTCGCCCATTGCCAAATTAATTTCTCTGTTATTTCTACTAAGCCTTATTGCGTTATCTAAATTTTTAATTGCCATTTGCCATTGCTGCTCTTGCATATAAGTTGTAGCCAACTTATAATGAAGTTTAGCATCCTCATTGTTTAAATGTACTGCTTTTTTATAATTAAATCTGGCTTGGGCAATGTTACCAAGTCTATGATAGCAGTGTCCAATAGCTTCGTAAATAACATCTTCGGGCCTAGCAAGTTCCAAAACTCTTTCTAGTACTTCAATAGCTTCTTTATATTTTCTTAACCTCAAATAAGCGTCTCCCATATTTCTGTAGGCATAATCAAATTTTTCGTCAATAACTACTGCAAATTGATAAGCATCAATGGCCTTCTCATACAACTTTAAACCTTGATATGCTGCTGCAAGATTGAACCAAGCAATTTCATTGTAAGGAAAATCATCAATAATTTTTTGGTGTAATTTTATACTTTCTTCATATCTGCCTGTATAATCTGTCCAAAAACAGACTTTATGTAGTGCTTCTTCATTATTTGGATCTACTTCTAAAATCAATAGTAAACAGTCAAACACTTTTTCAAACTCCTCGTAATCGTCGTAAACATCTGATAAATCAAACAGCATATCAACTTTTTCTTCGCCTTCAAAAAGTTCTATAGCCGACTCTAAAATGGCTGCTGCTTCTGGCTGGCGATCAAGTGCTAGCAAAGCATCAGTTTTTAATATGTATAAACTAATATTTGCGCTATCATAAAGTGCTGCAACTTCAAGTAAATCAAGTGCTTCTAGGTATTTTCTTCCTGCTATTAATAAATCTGCTTTTCTGAACATTAATTCAGCTGAATATGGGAAATATTCTAACCCAATTTCAGAGGCTAATTGGGCTTCAACTAAATTTTCCATCTCATCAAAATAGTCAATCAATTTTATAAAAGACTCTTCTTCTAAGAAACGATGACTTTTACCTGCTTTAAGACTTTGGTAATCTAAAAGCAATTGTTCTATATCTTCTCTCCCTTCTTGATAAGGATTTTGTTGCATAGTAAAATTGTTTATTAAAAATAAGGGAGTAAGAGACACAAAAGTCTTTTAATGCAACTTTTTTTTCTTATTCACGTTATGTTAATAAGAAAAGTTTTGTTGATATATATAAAATATTATACTTTTGAAAAAATGTTAAAGAAAAGACAAATAAAAAAAGTTTTGGTAATTGCTATCACAATGATGGTATCTACTATTGCATTTGCGTCATTTACTTTAACGGGAACAGTTGATGAAAAAGGAAAAAGTAGCAAGTATTCATTAAAAAACATTACTCATTACTCTAATAAAAGTTTTTCATTATCACTTTTAAGAACCACCATTCAAAACAAAGGAACTACTTTAATTATACCAAAAAACAACACAAATAGCTCATTTTTGCAAATCGAAAGAGGTAACACTACGTATGTACTACCTTACAAATACAAAGTAAAAACTCCTAAGTTTAAAACTCCCTCAGCAAATAATTAATTAAGCATTCTATAACCAGTTGATGGGACATCAAACTTAGATGCTTGTACTGGGCTAAGATTAATTTTTGTAGCGATGTATTTAATTTTTTTACTCCCCTCTTGTACTTCATACTCTAACACAAAACCTGGAATATCCTTAAATTGATACTCGAATTCTTTAACTGATGGAGTAATGGCTGTAGCGAAAAAAAGAGTTATTGAGTTATTGTCTTTAGTTTGTATAACAGCTTTTTTACACTCGTAACCAAGTATATTTTTCGTATCGCCTGACATTGTAATTGAAGCCCCTTCAAACTTACTGTTCTTTTCAATCCATTGAGCCTTACTTAGTTTTGTCATTACTTTATTATTGCCAAATTCTCTTAAAACAACTGCATTTCCAGAATTTTTATCATAAAAAACAGTTTGAGAAAATGATGGACTTATAATGTCTGTTCTACAATCACTTCCTTTAATGTAAACAGTTTTTGAGGATGAATTTGAAGTAATAAAACTGTTTGAATTTGTTGAATCTGTTACAATTGAATAATTTACCACACACTCAGCTACAGTTCTTTGTTGTGCCTGTAAGTGTATAAATAAGAATAGTAATAACCCAAAGAATGTAATTATTTTTTTCATTTTGTGCTTTTAAATTAATAGATAAAAAATATGCCAAAAACTTGCTACTAACCCTTGGAAGCAAATTTTAACCAATCTTTTAAGCTATTGCATTCTTTAAATTCATCGTCAATAGTAATGTAGTAAAAGGGCAAATGTTCTTTAAACCAAGTTTCAAGTTTAGTTTGCTTTTTTTCTTCAACAGCTCTTAAAGATAATTTATTATAATCGTCTTTTAAATTTTCTCTATGAGGTTCTGTTTTACTTTTAAAATAAACTAACCTTACTTTCTTTTGACCTCGGTCGTCTGTATATGTTTGAGGTGTAGAATATTCTCCAGGTTTTAGTGTTTTAATTAAAACAACCATTTCTTTATCTAACTGATCAATTGTTATAAAACCACTACCATCCTTGCCACTAATTTGACCACCACTATTTTTACTATATTCATCATCACTATACTTGTTCAAAGCATCTCCAAAAGCTATTTCCTTTCTTAATAATTGAGCTTTAATAGTGTCTAATTTATTAATTGATGCTTTTATTTCCTCTTCAGTTATTGGTGGTATTTTTAAAATATGCCTTACTACTGCATCGTCACCAGAACGACTAACTAATTGTATAATATGATATCCAAATTTTGATTTTATAACATTGGATATTTGTCCTTCTTTTAATTTAAAACAAGTAGAAAGAAAAGTAGGATCCCAAAATTTTTCGTTTCTGTTTACATTGTATTGCCCACCAGTTTCCTTACTTCCTGGATCATCGGTGTTAGCTTTTGCAAGTTGTTCAAAACGTTTAGTTCCTGCCTCAACTTGACGTTTATAATCATAAAGTTGTCTCATTACATACTCATCAACATCTTTACTAGCTTTTGGCAAAATAATTATTTGTTGCAACTCTAATTCACTTTCATAATAAGATAAACTATCTTTTGGAATTTTTTCGTAAAAAGATTTAACTTCATTTGGAGTTATTTTAATGTTTTCTACAATTTTGGCTCTCATTAAATCAGCTAGCTTTCTTTCTTTAAACACTACTCTAAAATCTTCCTTAATTTGATATACAGTTTTTCCTGCAATTTCTTCTAACACTTGCTGAGAACCATATTCACGAATAAACCCACGAATTTGATTATCCAATGCTGCTTCTATTTCATCTTCACTAACAACTAACGAATCCCTTTCTGCTTGTAAAATCAATGCTTTTTGTATTAGCTGTCCTTCTAAAAAAGCACATTCAGGATTAGGTGGCAGACTAGCTTCTTGTCCTTGGCGTTTGTAATCACTAATTGCATTTATTATATCAGATTTTAAAATAATTTTATTACCAACTTGTGCTATTATTTTATCTGCAACTACTTTTTGAGGCTGAGCAAATACTTTTGATACTAACAGAATTAAACTTACAGTAAAAACTTTCTTCATCTTAATTTATTATCGGCTGTAAAAATAGTTGTTAGCAGCTTGCAATGTTTAAAGAATCATTTTTTTAACAAAATAACTAATTTTCTAAACCAAAACAACTGCACTTTTGTTAATACTTCTTACTTAAAATAAATCTATTCCAATTTTATATTTTCAGTATTGCAAAAGCAATTAAATTGCAAAAGTTTTTGATTAAAAATTATTAAATTGATGAAACAAATATTAATTCTTTTATTGCCATTTTCAGTGTTTGGACAAGCAAAGAAACCTAACAATACAAAGCAGCCTGTAAAACAAATTACAACAGCTAAAGGATTCACGATTAATGGGAATATTAAAGGTCTAAAAGATAGTTCTGTTGTATTTTTAAGTGATGCACAAGGTAATGCAGTAGCACAAAACTACTCAATAGGTGGTAAATTTACATTGCAAGGCAAAATAGAATCTGTATCGTATTTTCAATTGGGTATTATTGGCAATAATGACATTTATGAAATGTTTATAGGTAATGAAAACATAAATATTACTGGAAGTGCTAATAATTTTAAACAGGCTGTGGCAACTGGTTCATTATCGCAAACTGAATACACCTATTTTATATCCAATTTTTTGCCAGTAAATGAAAAAATAAGCAAGTTGCTACCTGTTTTAAATGCCGAAAAAAATGCTGCAAAAAGAGATTCGATGGTAAGTGTTTTTGAGGGTATGAAATCTAAAATAAAAGATTTGGTAAATAAATTTATAACAGAGAAAACAACATCAGCTGTTAGTTCTTTTGTACTACTACAATTCTATCCTCTATTAGGAGATGAAAAAATATTAGAGTCAAAATACAACACATTTAAAGGCGATGCTAAAAAGGGATTATTTGCTACTTTAATTGAACAAAAAATTGCAGCTGCAAACAAACCAACAACAGGTTCTATTGGCTCAATTGTGCCTGATTTTACACAAAATGATGTTAACGATAAGCCGGTTTCAATTAATTCTTTTAGAGGCAAATACGTTTTATTAGATTTTTGGGCTAGTTGGTGTGGCCCTTGCAGAAGAGAGAACCCAAATGTAGTTGCTGCATATAAAAAATTTCAAAGTAAAAATTTTACAATACTTGGCATTTCAATGGATACCGATAAAGCTAAATGGCTTAGTGCTATTGAAGCTGATGGATTACCTTGGACTCATGTTAGCGATTTAAAAGGATGGCAAAATTCTGTAGGACAAATGTTTCAAGTAGGCAGTATTCCTGCAAACTTTTTACTTGACCCTACAGGCAAAATTATTGCTACTAATTTGCGTGGTGAAGATTTAGAAAAGAAACTT
>JBMLRA010000352.1:0-1620 GCA_049241265.1 Chitinophagaceae bacterium | reverse complement strand
TTTTAGATTTTTTTACACCGCATTTACAAAAAGATTGAATGTTAAAGATGTGCTTGAAGGCTATACACTATTTATTAAAAGGCACCAGTTTAAATAAACATTTAAACCTAAACGCTATGAAAAAAATATTCATATTATTCTTTTTAATGGTTGCATTCAAAACAGGTTTTAGCCAAGCATTTATTACCACTTGGAATACAGGTACAGATAGTTTTATAATTATACCTGGATATGGAACTAATTACAATATTACTTGGGAACAAGTTGGCAAACCAACACACAATGGAAGTTTGCTAGGTACAAATACAACTACAGTGAACTTTGGAGATACTGGAACATATAAAGTAAGCATTAGTGGTGGAAATCCTGCATTTAGTAGGATAAACTTTTACAAAACATATTATAATTACAACAACAACAAATTACTTACAGTTCAAAATTGGGGTAATATTATATGGAGCGATATGGATAGTGCTTTTTATGATTGTGAATTTCTTACTTCTGTTCCTTCAACACCACCTAACTTAACCTTAATAACGAGTTTATCAGCAACATTTTGGAGTTGTTTAAGATTCAATTCAGATATTTCTGCCTGGAATATAACTAACATTGAAGATATGAGTTATTTGTTTTATGGTACTTACACATTATATAATCAACCAATAGGTAATTGGAATACTGCTAATGTTACTAATATGAGTTGTATGTTTCAACATTCTAATTTTAATGAGTCAATAGCCAATTGGAATACTGCTAATGTTACCAATATGAGTAATATGTTTTATGATGCACGTTTATTCAATCAACCAATAGGCAACTGGAATACTAGTAAGGTAACTACTATGAGTTATATGTTTGGTACTGCTCTTTCGTTTAATCAACCAATAGGCAACTGGAATACAGCTAATGTTACCACCATGGAAGGTATGTTTTATGGTCGTTCTTTCTCTGGAAATACTGTTTTCAATCAACCAATAGGCAACTGGAATACAGCCAATGTTACCAATATGGAAAGAATGTTTATGTATTCGCCCTTTAATCAACCAATAGGCAACTGGAATACAGCTAAAGTTACCAAAATGGGTGGTATGTTTAGTTATTCCTTCTTTAATCAAAATATAGGAAATTGGAAAATTAATAATATAAAGAATGATAATAGTATAGGATTAGATTTTTCAAAAATTAACACACCCAATTACGATTCTATTTTACTTGGGTGGAGTAAACAAAACGTAACGCCTGGAGTAGCATTAACTGCACAAGGCTTAAAATATTGTTCTGCTGGAAAATATAGAGATACACTTACATTAATTAAACATTGGGTAATTTTGGGAGATTCAATAGCTTCAACAGGTAGCTGCATTTTACCAATCCACCTTACTTCTTTTACTGCCACCACACAACAAAGTAAAGTATTGCTGCAATGGGAAACAGCTACAGAAATTAATAACAATTGTTTTACTGTACAACGCGGTACTAATAAAGATAATTGGCAAGATATTGCCATCATTAAAGGAGCAGGCAACAGTAGTGCAGTTAAAGAATATGCAAGCACAGATAATAACCCTTTGCAAGGTATATCATACTATCGTATTCAACAAACCGATTTTAATGGTAGTG
>JBMLRA010000351.1:0-2787 GCA_049241265.1 Chitinophagaceae bacterium | reverse complement strand
ACATCCCACCAATCTCTGTTTTCATTATTGCTGCCACGTAAAGTATCTGCTTTGGTAAAGATTTGTTTAGGGGAGATGAGTTGTGCAGAAGAAATATTAGTTTGCAACAAGTTAATTGCAATCAGTAGTAATAAAAGGTTATATCTCATAAAAATATTTTGTTCATTCAAATTGCAGAAGCAATCTCAGCATAAATAAAGTGTGTATAGATATTCAAAAGTATATGCTCATTATTTGAATTAAATAAAAAGTTAAAATATTTACTGTAAAGCACACAATAGACGCTTTAGGTTGACTTGTATTTATATTTGCATTTAGATGAAGAAAATTCTACCTGTAATTATAACACTTATTGGTTTATCACTTTTGGGATTAATTATCCTGCAAGCATCGTGGCTAAACAATTTAGTTCAATTGAGAAGTGCACAAATTGCAACTAAAATTAGGGATGCATCATATGAAGTCGCAAGTGATTTAAGTAAAGCCATTTATGGAAGTTCGCCAGTCAAAGTGCCAAGAAATATGCACTCGCTTAGTTTAAGTACAGATATGTTTAATGTACTAAAGCCTAGAACTGTAAATGAGCAATTTTCTAAACAAGAGGTGTTTGATAAAATAAAAAAATCATTCGACGATGAAGATTTAAAACATATAAAGTTTGATTTCGCAATCATTAATAGCACTAATGATTATGAGATGCAAACAGAGAATTATGTTAAAAATTACTTTGATTCTTCTACCAATAAAAACTTTGTTTTTGTAATTTTACCTGAATCTGGTAGCGACCTTGAAGGACTTAATATAGCTGAACACTTGGTTATTGTTGTGCCCGATTTTAAAAAGCAGGTTTGGGGGTCTTTAATTTGGATTATACTTGGTAGTGCAGCTTTTACCATCATCATCATTACTGCATTTTTTATTACTATTAAAACACTATTAAATCAAAAAAAGCTAAGTGAAATTAAGAGTGATTTTATTAATAATATGACCCACGAATTTAAAACGCCATTAGCAACAATATCTCTTGCTGTGGATGCTATTAAAAATCCTAAAGTACAGGCAGATCCTATAAAACTTGAATATTTTAGCAATATTATTAAAGAAGAAAATAAACGAATGAACAAGCATGTAGAAACTATTTTACACGCTGCCTTAATGGAGAAAAAAGAATTACAATTTAAAAAAGAAAAAGTAGATGCCAATATTATTATAGCATCTGTTGTAGATAATTTTAATTTACAGTTGTTGGAGATTGAAGGGAAATGTAATTTAAATTTAGAAGCTACAAACAGTATTTTGGAAACTGATGAACAGCATTTTACCAACGTAATATCAAATTTGGTTGATAATGCAATTAAATATTCCAAAGAGAACTTGGTAGTTAATATTAAAAGCTATAATCAAAACGATGAACTAATAATTACTATAGAGGATAATGGTATTGGAATGAATAAAGAAGCTGTTAGAAATGTATTTGAAAAGTTTTATCGTGCCCACACTGGTAATGTACACAACGTAAAAGGTTTTGGGCTTGGGATGAGCTATGTAAAAACCATTGTTGATGCTATGGATGGCGATATAAAAGTTGATAGCACACTTGGTATTGGTACTACTTTTACTTTAGAATTTCCGTTGGTTTCAAATGTTTAAAGTTAAGCTTCCGTTTAACCATTTTTTATCAAATTGGGCATTATATTTTTTGTAGAAATTTAGTGCAGGCTTGTTCCAATCTAGTACTTGCCATACAATTGCATCAAACTTTTTTTCTTTTGCTTCAACTATTAAGGCATCAAAGAATAATTTTCCAATCCCTTTGCCACGTTGACTTTCAGTTACTAATAAATCTTCCAAATACATTCTTTGTCCTTTCCAAGTACTGAACCTAATGTAGTATAAGGCAAAGCCAATAATTACATTGTTTTCTTCTGCAACAAAAGCCCACCAAACTGGGTTATTTCCAAAACCACTTTCTTCAAAATGATTTAGGCTAACTGTAACTTCATTGGGAGCTTTTTCATAAACTGCCAACTCTTTAACCAATACTAGTAGCTGTTTACAATCTTCTTTTATTGCTTTTCTAATTTGTATCATTGAAATTATAATTACTTTTTCAAAGCTATAATTTATATCAAGATTAGCAACACAATCTTAGTTTCACTTATTTTCACCAAATAATATTACTTGTATGCAAAAGCACAAAAAAACGTTACTTGTCTTACTTACTTTTTTTACCTTAAATCATTGCTTTCAAAAATCCTATGCTCAAAGCCCTGAAAGCTTTTTAGGTTATAAAATTGGCGATAAATTTACTCGTCACCATAAAATAGTTGAGTACTTTAAAACCATAGCTGCTGCGAATCCAGAGCAAATTAAAATAGAAAATTATGGTGAAACCAATGAGGGCAGAGAATTAATGATTGCTATTATTTCAAGCAAAGAAAATATGGTTAATCTCGACCAAATTAAGGTGAACAACAGAACTTATGCAGGATTAACAAAAGGTAGATTAGCTCCATTGTTACCTAATCCACCTGCAATAGTTTGGCTAAGTTATAATGTGCATGGTAATGAGCCATCAAGCAGTGAAGCTGCAATGCTTGCACTATATGAATTAATAAATCCAACAAAAAGTGAAACTAAAGAATATCTTAAAAACACTGTTGTAATAATTGATCCTTGTTTAAATCCTGATGGTCGTGACAGATATGTAAACTGGTACAATACTACTGTTGGTAAAAATGGGAATATTGATCCTCAAAGCAGAGAACATTTTGAAGCATATCCACA
>JBMLRA010000350.1:0-3635 GCA_049241265.1 Chitinophagaceae bacterium | reverse complement strand
TGTTCCTTGTAATCTTACAATGATTGGAATGTTAATGTTACCTAATTTATTGAAAGCCTCTATAACACCAGCAGCTACTCTATCGCAACGTACAATGCCACCAAATATATTTACCAAGATAGCTTTTACATTAGGATCTTTCATAATGATTTTGAAGCCAGCTTCTACAGTTGTTGCATTTGCAGTACCACCAACGTCTAAGAAATTAGCAGGTTCTCCCCCACTCAATTTAATCATATCCATTGTTGCCATTGCCAATCCAGCACCATTAACCATGCAACCCACATTACCATCTAATTTAACAAAATTTAAGTTAAATTCTCCTGCCTCAACTTCTGTTGGATCTTCCTCAGTTACATCACGTAATGCAGCAACATCAGGCTTTCTGATTAAAGCATTATCATCAATATTCATTTTGCAGTCAACTGCAATTATTTTTTCATCACTTGTTTTAAATAAAGGATTTATCTCAAGCATACCGCAATCTAATCCTACATAAGCATTATAAAGATTGGTAACAAACTTCATACAATTTTTCATAGCATCGCCACTTAAGCCTAAATTAAAAGCTATTTTTCGTGCCTGAAAACCTTGTACTCCACCACTTGGATGAATCCACTCTTTAAATATTTTTTCAGGTGTGTTGTGAGCCACTTCTTCAATATCCATTCCACCTTCGGTAGAATACATAATTACGTTTTGCCCTTTTGCCCTGTCTAATAGTATTGATAAATAAAACTCTTTTTGTTTGTTAGGCCCATCATAGTAAACATCTTGAGCAACTAAGATTTTATTTACTTTTTTACCAGCTTCTCCTGTTTGAATAGTAACTAAAGTACCACCTAATATACCTTCAGCAAAACTTTTAATATCTTCAGCAGATTTACCAACTTTAACACCATTCATTCCTGTTTCATTTACCTTGCCTTTACCACGCCCACCTGCGTGAATTTGGGCTTTAACAACAGCAAACTTGTTTCCTGTTTGAGTAGCAATTGTGTTGTAAGCTTCAACAGCTGCTTCAACTGTTTCTACTGCTACCCCTTCTTGAACAGGTACATTGTATTTCTTTAAAAGTTCTTTTGCTTGATATTCGTGCAGATTCATAGTTAATTTTTTTGCGTTGCGAAGATAAGGGTGTGAATTTATTGGTTGAATAGTTTTAATGAATTTGGCAAGTTTTATTTCAAAAAAATAAAAACAAGCAAGATTTAGCTAAAAATAAAGCATTCCTACTACCCCACAAATGGCTTTAACAAACATTAGCCCATCGATAATTGTCAAATAATAGAATATTGATTTTCGCTGGTGCAAACTGTAAGCAACAATTAGCAATAAAATAAAAGGAATTGTATTAACAACAATTCTAAATATTGGGAAATGGTTGATTATTACAAAAAAAATAAAACTCACAAAGCCAATGATTGTTAAAGGCATAAGTATAGAAAAAATAGTTTTGCGTAACCCAAAACTAACAACAAATGTTTTAAGCTGTTTGTTATAATCAGTTGCATAATCTTTAATGTCGAACATTATTGATAAAACAGATATAAACATCATATTTTTTATAAATAAAAAACAGCTAGTTTGTGTTAATGATAGTTGTTGTTGGGATTGAATTTGATTGTAAAACAATGGGAATAATGTAACCAACCCAGCCCATACAAAACCAATTATAAATGGTTTTAGCCAATGAGTGTTTCTTAATGAAAGTTTTGTACTAAATCCATAATAAAGTATAGCTGTAGTTGGAAAAATTAGTACGATAGCTAAGCTATTAGCATTTAAAAGTTTAATTCCATCTAAAATATTAGGTAAAAGTAGTAGGGCAAATATTACTGAAAAAGATATTAATGTTACCTGTGTATTAAAAACTTGCTTTTTATTTTTTACATACCAAATAGTTCTTTCATTAGCAACAGCACCTATAGTTTCTGAGATATATGCTTTAATGTAAAAAATTACTGTAAAACAAAAAATAAGCAAATAATAGATTATTGGTGCAATTGTAATGCGTTGTTGCAACGTAGCTTCAATAGATAATGCCACTGCACATACACCATAAAAGTAATTGCCAAAAAAGAAAGTTTTTTTCAACAGAATAATTATTTCTTAAGTATGATTTTTGGGGAAACAACAGAATCACTTCGATTTCTGTCTTTGTCAATTAAAACAAAAGTATAATACAATGAATCTGTTCTTGAAGGATTTATGCCATTTTCACAACCATTAAAAGAACCCCCAGAACCATAATTAAAATTTAAATCAAAAGTGCCAATCATGTCGGCAGTAACATAAAATGGTGGTACTATATACTTAAAACTATCCACATTTATATATGGACAACTCAAAAATCTTCTTTTAACTAAAAGAGTATCATTTGTATTACCACTAGTTGGATGATTAAATTCAAAAATAAAATTAACAGCATCGCCTTTATTAAATGTTGTAGCATTAACACTCGATAATGTTAACCCTAATTTACCTTTGTTAACATTTTTCTTGCATCCAAAAACAATTATACTAATTGTAATTACACTTAATATTTTTGCTGTCAAACTTTTCATAGGTCAAATATAAATACTAATTCAACAATCGCTTTGAATACACACAATTTAATTGATAAAATTTTTAATATCAACAACGACAATGAAGTTAGCGTTATTAACGACGTATTTCAATTTCAATATCAAAACAATTCAGTTTATAAGCAGTGGTGTGATATATTAGGAACTAGGTACTTGAAATTTGGGACCAATTACCAAATTCCAAATCCCGAATCCCCAATCCCTTTCCTCCCTATTTCTTTTTTTAAGTCGCACGTAATAAAAACAACTGAATTTGATGCTGAACAAGTTTTTGAAAGCAGTGGCACCACAAAAACTATCAACAGCAAGCATTTTGTTAAAGACATTAATATCTATAAACGCAGTTTCATAAAAGCCTTTGAATTACAATATGGGAAAATTGAAGATTGGTGTATAATAGGATTGCTTCCATCCTATTTAGAACGTAATAATTCATCATTAGTTTGTATGGTTGATGAATTAATTAAGTTGAGTAATCACCCATTGAGTGGCTTTTATTTATACGATTTTGAAAAATTAGCCAACAATCTTAACACACTAGAAGTATCTAAACAAAAAACATTAGTTATTGGTGTAACCTTTGCCCTTATTGATTTTGCAGATTCATACCAAATGAATTTAAACCATACAATTATTATGGAAACTGGTGGAATGAAAGGGAGAAAAAAAGAAATGACAAGGGATGAAGTGCATCAAATACTGAAATCAAATCTTAGTGTTAATGAAGTGCATAGTGAATATGGAATGACAGAACTTTTATCACAAGCATATTCAAAAGAAAATGACAGACACATTTGCCCACCTTGGATGAAAGTAATGGTAAGAGATGAAGAAGACCCCCTGCTGGTAAAACCTTTTGGTAAAGGCATTATAAATATTATTGATTTAGCAAATATTTACAGTTGTTCCTTCATTGCAACAGATGATGTTGGTGAAGTGTATGAAGATGGAAGCTTTAAAATTTATGGCAGGCTGGATAATAGTGATTTAAGAGGTTGTAGTTTATTAATGGTAAACAATGACTAATGAAAATTGGTGAATAGTCAT
>JBMLRA010000349.1:0-7734 GCA_049241265.1 Chitinophagaceae bacterium | reverse complement strand
TAAACGATGGACGAACCTCTAGAAACATTGGTGGATGGGTGCAGTTGCTGAGGTAGAAAAGTGAAACTTTAATTAATCCCCCAATTTGTATTTACTTATCAAAAACAAATAGATTAGTTACTGATAATTTTTTCTAAAAAAATGTTTACAATAAATTTTGCAATTTTAAACTTGCTGTTTCAATCCCATTATTAATACTGATTTCTATATTGCTCGTTTGTAAATAATGTGCAATAAATCCAGCCCAAAACGAATCACCTGCACCAGTAGCATTTTTAATTTCGATTTTTTTTGCTGGAGAAAAATTCCATTCCTTTCCTTCAGATTTAAAATAAACACCTTTAGATCCACAAGTTAAACAAACACAAGTAGCTGAAACATCGTTCAAAAAATCCATTGCTTGTTGCTCTGTAACCTGCTTATCTAAAAATCTTGAAATATCATCAATACTTAATTTAAGCAACAATTTATATTTTTGGATAGTTTTAAAAATTTCATTGGCATATGCTTTGTTTTTCCAAATGCTTGGTGCATAATTCCAATCAATCGAAATTAATTTGTTTAACTGATGTGCTTTTTCAAAAGTATCTAAAATTGTTTTTGATGCAGGTAACTGACTTAAACTAAAAGCTGTACTATGAACAAGTTTGGCATGAGCAATAAGCCCTTCATCAACTTTTTCAATAATTCTATCGGCATCTCTATAGGCTATAAAGTCTGGTGTTTCTGGTGTTTTAGAAACAGCAATAAAACTTGTGTTGTGTTCGTTTAAAATATTAATGTGATCAATATTTACATTTCTTGTTTTAAGTGTTTCAATAATTTTCTTTCCAAATCCATCGTTGCCAATAGATGCTACAAGTGTAGCAGAAACACCCAACTTATTGAGGTAATGATTGAAGTTTGCAACACTTCCTCCAACAACTATTTCAAGAGAATTGGCATGCTCTAAATCTGAAGTTACTTCGGTAGAAATACCATCAATTAACACCTCACCTATGCATAGAATATCATTAATCATATAGAATATTTGTAAGTTTAATTTATATTAGTTTTTCGAAACTCTTCTCAGCAATTATTGCTCCTGCAGCACTCCAAGTACAAAAATCAATCCCACAAGGCTTTAAGGTTTTGGCATCAATACATTCGTTAAAACTATTATTTATTGAATTTGTTTGATGCAAAGATTTTGTGATCATAGTTGCTAATTTTTTCTCTTCGTGTACGTTTAAAGCTAGCACCAATAAGCCATTCCAAACATTCCATATTCCTCCGTTATGAAATTGACCAGGCTTATTTCTAAATTCATATGCATAATTATGCTCCAAATTTTTCATATCTGCATCTTTAAATTGTATCGTTGGATAAAATGATGGAATTAGTGATATTTTTAAAGATTTAACATAGTTTTTTATCCATTCAATAACCATCTTTTGTTGCTTTTTTGTACCAATTTTAAGGTAAAGTGCTAAAGCATTTGCCTGTAAATCAAAGTAGGTATATACCCTACTTGGGTTAAATCCCATTAGCCAATATTCACTTTCTTTTTTGGGCATTAAATGACTTAAATTTTCTGTATAGTATTTTTGTTTTGTTTGTTTCCAAAAATTTTGTTCAATAACCTTTATAATAACATCTGCTTTATTTGAGTAGTCATTTTTTTTATAAACGTTAGCAGCCAATTTTAAACACCATACACGTAGCAATTGATTAAAAAGTATGTAACCGTGGTGTATATATTCATCTGCCCAATCACCACTTTGTGGCATATAAACCAAATGTTTGCCATTAAATTCCCAAGCGTCTAATAATGCTAAACTTTTTTCAACATTTAACGAAAACCTTAATTTTAATGAATCATCTTTTGTAACATTTGTATAAAGACATAGTGCAATTATTGCCCAAGATGGATTATCAACTCTTCCAACTGTTCCACCATAACTAACCTCATTAGATTCGAGTTTAACATTACTTGGCATAAACCCATTTGGGTGTTGATTGCTGAAAATGGTAATTATGGTTTGCTTTGCGGTTTCAATCAACTCACTGTTATCACTTAACAATGCTGCAATTACACAAATTGCACCATCTCTTGTCCAAATACGTTTATAATTTGCTATGCTAGAAATCGCAGCAACAAAACCTTTGCTTGTTGACGCGTTCTGCAACATACTAATGCTTGCATGGTATGCATTCTCGTTAATCATTAAAATAACTTTTTACAGATTTTATTCTAAATACAAAAACAGAAGCAATTAAAATTAAAAATCCTGCAAATTTTATTGCAAGCACTGGATTGCCATTAAGTAAATATTTGTAAACATATTTAAAACTTATTGTTTCAATAAGCATAGGCAATACAATAAACATGTTTAAAATTCCCATATACACCCCTGTTTTTTCTTTTGGAATTGTTCCAGCCAAAATAACATAAGGCGTTCCCATCATACTTGCCCAACCAATTCCTAAACCAATCATTGGAAATAAAAGAAAGCCTGCATTTTGAATTTGTGTTGTAGCCATTAAACCTAAACCTGCAAAAATTAAACAAATAGCATGTACATTTTTTGCTGAAATCTTTTTGGCCACCCATGCAATGAGAAATGCAACACAAAAAGTAACAATGTTATAAGTTGCATTTATCTTTCCAGTAAGTAATTGTGCATTTGCAAAGTTTTCTGATAATGGATTAGATGTATTGTAAATTGTTTTTGCTAAGCAAAGTGTAATAAATTGCCAATAAATAAACATTGCATACCAAGTAAAAAAATAAACTAAGGCCAACTGTTTCATTTGTAAAGGCATCTCTTTAATTGCAATTCCAATGTCTTTAAAAACAGTAAATATGTTTTGTGGTTCACTTTTAATTTTTATAATTTCCTCTTTGCTTAAGGGGGCTTCTTTTGTTTTAAACAGAGAATACATTATAGAAGAAATAGACACTACTGCACCAATTATAAATGCTGCATAAGTAGTATAAGTAATGTTATTACTGCTTCGAGCATTTTGATTAATTAAGCCAAGGCTAATGAGTATAGTAGGTGTAATATTTGCTAAAGTAATACCCAAACCTGTAAAAAAACTTTGTGTTAAAAAACCAATGCTGTGCTGATTTACTGGCAATTTATCACTAATTAATGCTCTATATGGCTCCATGGTTAAATTATTGGCTGCATCTAAAATCCATAATAGGCTTGCAGCCATCCATAAATTTTTACTAAATGGCATAGCGATTAAACAAATGCTACACAAAATAGCACCAATAAAGAAAAAAGGTCTTCGCCTACCATATTTACTAATTGTTTTATCACTAATTGCTCCAACAATAGGCTGTACAATTAAACCTGTCATTGGCCCAGCTAAATTAAGCCAAGGAATATCGTCTGGGTTTGCTCCAAGAAAAGAGTAAATTGGAGTCATATTCGTTTGCTGCAAACCAAAACTATATTGCAATCCAAAAAAACCAACATTCATATTGATGATGCTGGAAAAACTTAATTTAGGCTTTAGTACTTTCATTTAATAGTTTTAATTGAGTGCTAAAAAGCTGCCCTAAAATTAGGGCAGCCAATAATAACCATTTTGAAACATGAAGAAAAACTAATTAAAAATTAAATGTTGCAGTAGCGGAAATTGTAGTTCCCATTATTGATCTTGCTCTAATAATATTTGTAGTATTTGGAGTTATAGCACCTTCTTCTGATTCAGTAATGCCTAGAACATTTCCAATGTTATTAGCATTTATTGAAAAATTAGCAGACTTAGAAAATTTATAGTTAATAAACGGATTAATCATAACATATCCGTTCAACTTCAATTTATTGTCATCTTGAGCATATGAACTTGAAGTTCCAATCGCAGTGAATCCTATTGAAAAATCATTTGCAGTAAAGGTTGGTACAATGTTAAAAATAAAAGGAGCTTGTCTTCTTGGCTGATTATTTTTTGTTGCTCCTTCACTAGTAATTTTGGCACTAGTGTAAGTAATTCCACCTCTAATATCAAAATTTTTACCAATTCTTGCAGCAGCCTCGATTTCTAAACCAACAGATTGATATTTATTTTCAATTACTCTTTGAGTCGTAGCTTCATAACCACCTTGTTCGTTTACATTGGCATAAAAACCTGTAATAAATAAACCTAAATTTTTATAGTTTGCTTTATAACCAATTTCAGCTTGATCTATTTTATCTGTAACACCCTTAGCTTCTCCATTTGTTAAAACATTTCCACTAAACAAAATTCTATCAGCTTTAGCAGAATAGCCAGAACTATACCTAGCAAACAATGCTGTACTTTCAGTTAATTTATAGTTTCCGCCAAACGAAAAAGAAACATAGTTGTAGTTGTAATTTACGGGGCTGATGTTTTGACGATTAATTGAAGAAACACTTGTTTCAATTGAGTCAATTCTACCATTATTGTTTACATCAATTGCTGATTGAGAACTACCAGCAAAATTACCTTTGGCAGATCCAATATCCCATCTCATACTTGCTTCTAATGATAATTCATTTGTTGGCTGAAAACCAATTACAGCATATGGTGCAGCAACCTCGTATTTTACATTGTAACCTCTTTGGCAACAATTTCCCCATACTGGTACACCATAAGCAAATTGACCATTTTCTGTAAGCTTAACACCCGTATTATTATAAATATCCAATGGTCTTAAGCCATCACCTTTAACATCTGTAAGATAAGAGTTCCATAACCAACTCATATTAATGTTTTGTAATGATTTATAAAAGCCAAAAGTTAAATCTACTTTTTCAAGCTTCTTTTTTAGTTTAAAATCATTTAAAAAATTATTGAAATCAGTTAATTCAGTATCAAACATGTGAATAATCATTGCATTTGTGCCAGTATAATTTGCATTGTCATTTGAATATCTTAATGAAGCACCGGTTAAATTCCAATTTTTTGCCCCAGCAATTGCAGATAACATATCTCCTCTAGTGCCTACACTAGCAGGAAATGGTGCTACAAAACGACCACTATTTAATGATAATCTTGCCCTATCTTCTAACCTCCAACCATCACCTAAATCAAAACTAAACTCAGCACCAACGCTGGTAGAAACAGGATGCATTCCATCAGATACATCAACATTTCTTCTTTCCCCATTAACTCCAATACCAAAATTTTGAGTCATAAATGGACTATGTAGTGTACCATTTTTTGCATCAAATCCATTTAAAGAAGTATAAGTTGGATTTTCGTTTGTACCTGTTACTTGCAATGGCATTGGCATATAAGCAGCTGCTCTATCATTCAAATACTTAAAGTATAATCTTGCATAACCTTTTGAAAACTGCTTTGTTAAATTCATCTTCATTTGACCACCATTATTTGCATTAAATCCAGCAGTTCTTGGGCCTTCTCCACTTCTATAAAATCCACCAACATTAAAAGATAATCCATTACCAATTGGAGATCCATAGTTAAAATCTGTTCTAGAATTACCAAATCCTATTCCTTGAGTAAAAGAAATACTTCCACCTTCAGTGCTACCTGTTTTACTAATAAAGTTAATGATACCAGCAGGTGAATTACTTGCTAACGTAGAAGCAGAACCCCCTCTAATAGCTTCAATTTTGGCTAATGTATTATCTGCTCGAAGAAATATATCTGCAGTTGCAAAAGCAATGTCTCCAAATTGCAATACTGGTAATCCATCTTCTTGTAATTGCAAGTATTTAGAACCACCTGCAGAAATTGGAACACCACGAACCGTAATATTTGTATTACCATCGCCACCACTTGCTTCTGCTTTAATTCCTGGAATTGATCTTAAGATTTCAGATGTAGTTCTTGCTGCTGTTTTATTTAAATCATCTAATTTTAATGTACTAACTGAAACGCTAGAATTAAGCTTTGATTTTGGACTCGAACTACCAACTAATACCACTTCTGTAAGATTTAACACATCACTTTTAAGAACAAATTCTAAACTTCTACTTGAATTTCCTTCAATCACTTGTTCAGCAGTTTCGTAACCAGAGTAACTAACTCTTAAGGTAATTTTTCCTTCTGTGCTTGGAAGTGTTAAACTATAATTCCCATTATCGTCAGTGGTAATACTTTTACCACTAGGATTAACTGTAATTGTTGCTTTTCCAAGTGATTCTTTTTGTTTGTTTGTAACCTTTCCGGTAATTGTTATGTTTTGTTGAGCATAACTAAATAATGTAGTCAACATAAACAAAGTAAACAGTTGTAATGTTTTTTTCATTTGCAATCATTTTTATTTGAGTACAAACTTATAATGAATAAATAACTCCTTTTTTCTGATTTGAATCAATTTCGTTGCAAACAATTTCGCAAAGGTAATCGCAATCGTTTGTTGTTTAAAACTTCAATTTAAAATGAATTATTAAACTATTAAACTTGATGGTTAAAAAAATTCATTCGATTTTTTTTGCGAAAAATTTTTATAAATTTGCGAAAAACAATTGCACTAATATGAAGCCTACTACCACATTAAAACAAATATCTCAATCATTAGGCTTAAGTATTTCTACTGTATCTCGAGCTTTGAAGAATCACCCAGATATATCAGAAGCTACTAAAAAAAAGGTTGCTGAATATTCTGCGATGATGGAGTATGAACCAAATACCAATGCAGTAAATCTTAGAACTAATACCAGCAACCTTTTTGGTATAATAGTTCCAGTAATTTCTGGATTGTTTTACGATTCAGTTATTGCTTCTATTGAAGAAGAAGCGAGAATACATGGTATTTCGTTGATTATTTTACAATCGAGTGATGACCCAAAAATAGAATTAGAGAATCTAAAATTGTGCAGACAAAACAGAGTGAAGGGAATATTTGTTTCTATTTGCTCTGACACTAAAGATTATAGTTTTTTTAATAAGTTAATCGAAAACGATACACCCATTATATTTATTGATAAAGTTCCCCCCAAAAGTGGTTTCAACAAAATTTGTGTGGCAAATGAAAAAGCTGCAATATTGGCAGCAGAAGCTTTGTACAATAATAAAAAAAAATCAATTCTTTCTTTTTTCGGCAATAACCTAATGAGCATTACAAAAGAAAGGTTATTTGCCTATGAGTCATATTTTAAAGACAAGAAAGGCATAAAACTTTTTATTAGAGAAGCCTTAAACCCAAACGCAGCTTATTTAATTACTAAAGAAATATTGATAAAAAAGCAAAAGCCAGATGCCATTTTTTGTATGAGTGATGAAATTTTAACTGGTGTTATGAAAGCTATTCTTGAGTTAGGGCTAAATTTACCAAAAGATTTAGGAGTTATCACAATAAGCAATGGCTATTTCCCTCATCTGTATTCTCCAGAGATTACTTATGTAGAAACAAGTGGATATAAACTAGGAAAATTGGCCTACAGCAGAATGATGGCTTGCTTAGCAGGAAGTAGTTTTATACAAGATTTTCAAATAGAATCTGTACTTGTAAATGGTGGCTCATTATAGATTTTGTTCAACTAACCGCTCATTTAATTGAATAAATTAAAATTAATTAAATTAATTGTTGATACATTATAATTAATCAACTAGAATTGAATTATCGCAATATTATAAAAAAATTGAGTGTTATTTACCAATGAACACTTACAATAGAAACCTTTAAAAACTACTTATACATTTCTTCTCTTAACTCTTTAACTCTTTTATCTTCCATATATTCATCAAAGGTCATCAATCTATCAATAATTCCTTTAGGGGTAAGCTCAATAATTCTGGTTGCAA
>JBMLRA010000348.1:0-2099 GCA_049241265.1 Chitinophagaceae bacterium | reverse complement strand
AAAACAGAATCACATTGTGGTTGAGTAATGGTTGCATTATCAAAAATTCCGTCACTAAGTGTAGAAAGTATATGTGTTACAATACTATCACAACCATTGCTACCAGTAAGTTTTAGCGTTTGACTACCAGCTTCAATAAACGTTAAACCATTTGTAGTAAATGGTAAAGCCGTTTCGCAAATTTTATGGTTAACAGTAGTTTTTAAAGGTGCTAAAACTGTTAAGTTAAGCACTGCTGTACTATCGCAACCCTTACCATTTGTTAAACCTGTTTTGGTGTAGGTGCCACTATTTGAATAATTAATACCATTCCATAAATAAGGTGTTTGATTAGCACAAATGCTTAAGTTATTAGTTGAAGTTGTTGCATTATTTACAGCTACTGTAATTTGGCTACTTGCAGTGCAATTAAAACCATTTTTTGCAGTAACAGTATAGGTTCTTGTGCTTGGTGGTGTAGCAGTTACACTAACACCTGTTGATGACGAAAGTGTGCTGCTTGGCGACCAACTATATGTTGCAGTAGTGCTAGTCATACTAGTAGCTCTTAAACCAATACCTACCACAAAACTTTCACTAGTCAACTGTCCACTTGTTACAGTAGTTGGAAAACCAAGTGAATAACTTCTATTATTATAATAACTTTTAATAATACTACCTGTGTATTGTTTGATAGGTAAATTTCCACCTTGCCAATGTGCTGCAACCCAATAAATACCTGGTTGTAAAACTAAACTTGGGTTTAAAGTCAATTGGTTTCTACCATTAATTAAAGCATTACCTCCAGCATTATTAACTTGATTAGTTTCTTGTATTAATGTGCTTGGTCTACCAGTAGTGGCATCATTAGTATAAATAGCCATTTTAAAAATAACACCAGCAGGTGCATTTTGCCAAAGTTCTATCCACAAACTATTAATGGTGCTTGCAGTTGAAATTGGAATTCTAGAAAATTCTACATAATTAGGCAACATTACATTCGAAGAATTATTAAATGTTATAGGGCTATTAAACCACATATCTGTTGGGCTACCAGTTGTAATCAATCCACCATTTCCACTAACATTTAAAACACTTGAATTGCCTGCACATATTGCATTTGGGCTTGCTGTAACATTTGTTATAACTGGCAAAGGATTAATAGTTAAATCTAAGTTTGATGTGCTATCACAGCCATTTACGTTCACTAATCCTGTTTTGGTATAAGTTCCAGTTGCAGTGTAAACATTGCCACCCCAAGTATAACTACCACAAGCTGTAACAGAAAGTGTTGAAATTGATGGAACATTTACTTTAATATTAAACTTTGCTGTATCTCTACCACAACTATTAACTACCACATAATAAATAGTATAATTACCACCCATTGTGGCAGTTACTTTACCACCTGTAGTTACACTTACTCGAGCAGGGTTGTTACTACTCCAACTACCACCAGTTCCTGTTGTAGATAAAGTGGTGCTACCACTACCAAAACAAAAATTATTGATACCACTTATTATTCCTGCATTTGGTGAAGATGTTACTGTTAAATTTAAAGTTGCAGTACTATCACATCCAAGTGCATTGCTAGTTTTAAAAGTATATACACCACTTTGTTTATACTTAACACCATTCCAAATAATACTATCACAAACTGATAATGTAGTAGTTGAAGATGTTGATTTTTTAATAGTAATATTTAATGTAGATGTGCTATCGCAACCAACTGAATTGGTTGTACGAAATATATATTTACCACTTGTTTTATAGGTTGTGCCATTGTAAAATGCACTATCGCAAGCTACAATATCTAACCAAGACGAAGTTGAATTTTTGATAACTAAGTTTAAAGTTGCAGTACTATCACAACCTTTAGCATTTAAAGTTTTAAATGTGTATGTGCCACTTGTTTTATAAGTAATTCCATTCCAAATTAAACTATCACAAGTTGTGATATTAGTAGTTGATGTTGATTTTTGGCGAACTAATAAAGCATAATAATAAATTTGTGAGCAACCATTTTCGTAGCTAACAGTTACATTGTAAATAGTAGTTGTAGTTGGCTTTGCAATAATTGAACTTGAAGTACTTCCTGTTGACCATAAATAAGTTGGCGT
>JBMLRA010000347.1:0-2874 GCA_049241265.1 Chitinophagaceae bacterium | reverse complement strand
TTTATATGGCAAACAAATTAAAACACAGTCTTTAAGTATGGGTTCTAATACAATTAATGTTTCTAATCTTTCTAAAGGGATTTATTTGGTGAGTGTGATAACAAATGAAGAAAAAATTACTAAGAAATTGGTTGTAGAATAATCAGGGAATTGGTAGTAGTAATTCTGAGTAGGAAATAGGTTACCTATTGAACCTTTTTTAACTTAATAAAAGAGCCTCGAAGCAGCACTGCTTTGAGGCTCTTTTGTTTGTAAGTTCAGGTAAGCAGTAGTAAAATCTATAGCCAATATTAGAAACAGTTTTTTATTTATATGCAAAGACTTTAACTCCAACAAATCATTACAATTACTATAATTATTTTTAAATTGATTAAACATTTTTTACATTCATCCCTATATTATTACTTTCGTTTTCGTAAAACCAGTGTTTAAATGCAGCTATTACTGAAATTGTGTTTTTCTATATTCATTTTGAGCAAACTTATTAGTTGCACTACATCTACAATCGATAAAAAAAAACAAATACAAAAGGAATTTGATGATGGAGAGAAATATGTTAAAGAAGTAACTAGTTTGTTTAATGCAGGTAGGTTGAACGAAGTTGCAACCACGTTTAGTGAAGTTTGCAAAAAGAACAATCTAACGCCAATAATGAAATTAAGTGGCTTCAGTGTTGTGTATAATTCTTTCATAAGAAAAGAAACACACGATTCAGCAATACAATATTTAGACTCTTGCATAGACATTATTGAAAAAAAACAGCTCGAAAAAATACTTCCTGGTCAGTACATTAGCTATTTATTGTATAAGTCTGCTAGTTTGTATCGTTTACATAGACCCAATGAAGCCAATGTGATTTTTTACAAAGTAAAAAAAATGAATGATGTAAATGATGATGTTAGTAATCGTACTATGATAGCAGAACAATTAGCTTTTATTTCTTATCGTCAAAAAAATTATAAAGAAGCATTAGAAAGTTTTAGGGAAGTATGGAGTTTACACAACAAGTTGCTTCCTGATAATTTTTATGCAGAAACTGAAAAAATTGGCAACATAGGTCTTTGTTTTTTTCATTTAAAAAAATACGATTCGGCGTTGTACTTTTATCAAAAAGCCATCACGATTTTAGATTTGCACAAGGAGAAGCTTGCTCCATATATTAATACAAAAGAAGGCAATCAAATTGTGTATGAACACGCTAAAGGGGTAGTTCTTGGAAATATTGCAAATGTTTATGTAAACTTAAAAAAATGGGATTCTGTTATTGTATATAGCAAGCCAAGTATAGCCTACAATAGAGGGATGTCTGGTGAACGAAGAGATGCTCAAGTAGTATCAAGTAGATTAATTGATGCATACATTGAATTAAAAAAATGGGATGATGCCATAACATTATTACAACAAGTTGAAAAAAGTTTAGATAGCTTGCCAGATGAAAAAGTAAGAATGCAATGGAATTTGCAAATGGCAACATATTTAGAAAAACAAAATAAACCTAGCGACGCTTTTTCTTATTTCAAAGTATATAATCACATACGAGATTCTTTGCAAAAAATTGAACTAGCAGATGCAGAAAGCGATTTAATAAAAGACTTAAAAATAAAGAATCAAGATAATGATTTATTGCTGCTTAAAAAAGATAATCAATTAAGTAAAGTATATATCTGGATTACTTTAGGTTTAATTATTCTTTCAGTTCTGATTATCTTTTTTGTGCTTTTGAATTATAAAAAAACAAAAAAGAACAATAAAAAATTATCACTGTTAAATGAAGAGATTAATACACAAAAAAATGCTTTAACCCAAAGCAATAAAGATAAAGACAGAATTTTAAGAGTGGTGGCTCACGACCTTCGAAATCCTTTGAGTGGCATTGCTGCTGTTTCTAAAACTATTTTAGAAACAGATGAAGATATGCAAAGTAAAAAGTTAGTAGAGATGATTGAAAAAACAAGCAATCATTCTTTACAGCTAATTAATGAATTGCTACAAACACATACTCAAGTTGATGTGCAATTTGAGCTGCAAAATACAAACTTGAACGATGTTATATCAAACGTTTATACATTAGTAAAACACAAGGCTGAGGAAAAAAATCAATCATTAAATTTGAATATATCAAACGCTACAACTATTGTTAATATTGATGTTGCTAAGATGGAAAGAGTTTTTTCGAACCTAATAAATAATGCCATAAAGTTTACTGACATAGGTGGGGTTATTGAAATAAATGTAATTCAACATCAATCTAATGCTCAGGTTTCTGTAAAAGATAATGGTATTGGTATTGCAAGTGCCGACCAAGAAAATATTTTTGAAATGTTTGGACAGAGTAGAAAAAAAGGTACAGCAGGAGAAAAAAGTTTTGGTATGGGCTTATCTATTTGCAAACAAATTGTAGATGCACACCAAGGCAAAATTTGGGTAGAAAGTGAAGAAGGAAATGGAACTTGTTTTTATGTTGAACTACCTATTCATTCATAAATTTTTACACAAGATTTAGTCTGTTTTTTAACTCTGGTAAATACCCATCTGTGGCTTCAAAAATATGATGTAATGTAGTAATTGTGCTGCTTTTAAGTTCTGTTATATATTCGGTATTCACTACTTCGGCTCTATTTATTTGAACAAAATTGTTCTGTAAATGTGGTGGTAAAATGTTTTGTAAGGTTTTGGGCAAAGTATTGCCAATGAAATATTCTACATTATCATTTGCCACTAAAATTTTAGTATATTTTTTGTCACTAATTAAGGCAACCACTTTCTGCCATTCTATCTTTTTATATTTATTACCAACCTTTACAAAAAAACTGTTGCTTTTTGTGGCAGTCTCATTTTGTGCAACTTTTTTTTCCTCAAAATTATTGAATGCTT
>JBMLRA010000346.1:0-2709 GCA_049241265.1 Chitinophagaceae bacterium | reverse complement strand
TTAAAGGATAAACACTGTAAGTTAACTATACTAAAAACTATTTTAATACTATTTAAAACCACATTAATATTTGTCTATACTCGATGTTGGGTTTAAAAAACTGTTTAAATTATATAAAAGCAAACATTGTTAATTCTACATTGTACTTAAATATTCCTCCAATTCCATTTCAGTTTTAAATCTTACTTCCCTTGCTTTGCTTCCTAAATTCGGGCCAACAACTCCTGCCCTTTCTAATTGATCCATCAAACGCCCGGCACGATTGTATCCTAGCTTCATTCTTCTTTGAATTAAAGAAGTGCTACCAACTTGGTTTTGAACAATAAGTCTTGCTGCATCTTCAAACAAAGGATCTTTTTCGTTGGTATCTAATCCCCCACCTTTTTCTAATTCTTTCTCATCTACATATTCTGGTAAGTAAAATGGTTGTGGATAGCCTTGTTGTTCACCAATAGCTTCACAAACTTTATCAACTTCTGGCGTATCTACAAAAGCACATTGCACACGAGTAATCTCACCATTGTAGCTAATTAACATATCACCTTTACCAATTAATTGCTCTGCTCCACCAGCATCCAAAATAGTTCTACTATCAATTTTACTTGATACTTTAAAAGCTATACGGGCTGGGAAATTCGCTTTAATAGTACCAGTAATAATATTTACAGATGGTCGTTGTGTAGCAATAATTAAGTGAATACCAATAGCACGTGCAAGCTGTGCGAGTCTTGCTATTGGCATTTCAACTTCCTTACCAGCAGTCATAATTAAATCTGCAAATTCATCTACCACCAAAACAATAAATGGCAAAAACTGATGTCCTTTTTGCGGGTTTAGTTTTCGTCCTATAAATTTTTCGTTATACTCTTTAATATTTCTACAACCAGCTTCTTTAAGTAAGTCGTAACGATTATCCATTTCAATACAAAGAGCATTCAATGTATGCACTACCTTTTTTGTATCTGTAATAATACTTTCTTCTTCACCAGGCAATTGAGCTAAGAAATGTTTTTCAATAACTTTATACAAACTCAACTCTACCTTTTTAGGATCAACCAAAACAAACTTTAATTGTGATGGATGCTTTTTATAAAGCAACGAAACAAGCAGTGTATTAATCCCTACAGATTTACCTTGACCAGTAGCACCTGCCATTAATAAATGGGGCATTGTAGCTAAGTCAACAATAAAGTTTTCATTATCAATTTTTTTACCAATTGCAATTGGTAGCGAAAATGTTGTGTTCTGAAATTTTTCGCTACTTAACAACGATTTCATACTTACTATCGTCTTTTTCAAATTAGGCACTTCAATACCGATAGTACCTTTGCCAGGGATGGGTGCTATAATACGAATACCAAGTGCAGCAAGGCTTAGAGCAATATCATCCTCTAAATTTTTGATACGTGAAATACGCACACCAGGTGCTGGAACTATTTCATATAAAGTAACTGTAGGCCCTACTGTTGCAGCTATTCTTTGTATCTCAATATCATAGTTTTTTAGCGTAGCGATAATTTGATTTTTGTTGGCTTCTAACTCAGCTGCATCGTGAATAATTTTTTCGCTACCGTGTACTTCTAATAAATCAATTGATGGATATTTATAATTTGCTAAATCTAGTGTAGGTTCATAATTTGTACCTATACTACCAACACTTTTTCTCTCTAATTCAGTTTCTGCAATTTCACTTTCAAACTCTTGAACTTCCTCGTCATTGTCAGTTGTGTAAACTTCTAAGGGTAAATCTGTTAGTGTTGCAAATTTTGTTTTGGGTGTAGCTATAACATCCTCAAATTTTTGTTCATTTTTATTAACAGTTGGTTGTAGTTCTTCATTGTTAGGTATTTTGGTAGAATACAAATCATTAATAGTGGTTTGATGCAAAGCTAAAATCGGATTCTCAATTTCTTCATCTTCAAACTGTTCCTTTTCAACAATATCAAATGGAACTAATTCTTTTTCAGGAAGCGTTACTGATACTAGTTTAGAGTCTGATTTCAGCTTATTACCACTTAATGGTTTCCCATTTTCGTCTTTTTCAACTAAGCCAAGGGTAACATTCTCATCTTTTTCTATTTCACTTTCGATAAAAAGTTTACTTTTTTCAAACTCTTCAAATGCCTCCGCTTCACTAAGCTCTTTATTTTCATTATTTTTTATTTCTGCTTCTTTCATATTCTTTTCTGGAAGCTTAAATGTTGGATTAAAACGCCAAATGAAATAAACAAAATATGCTAAAACAATAATAGCACCACTACCAAATTTACCCAATAAACCAATTAACCAATTATTTACAAAATCACCAACAGCACCACCCCAACTAACAGCATTATTACCAAATAGAAATGAAAGTGTAGTACTAATCAATACTAATGATATTGCTAGATACTTTAGGTTTTTTTTAATCGAAAAAATACTTTTACCAAACAATAAGTTAGCCCCGAGTATAAAAAAGAAACTTGACAGAAAAACTGACACCAAACCAAAACCATTGAATACCAAGTTGTGAGCAATGTAAGCCCCTAATACACCTAACATATTGTGAACTCTTGGTGCATCTGTCGAAAATATTTTTAATCCAAATTGGTGAACAATATCTTGATCTTCCTGCCAACTGAATAAGTAAGATATGATAGAGACAAACAAAAAAAGTGAAGTCAATATTGATATAGCACCTAAAATTTTAGTAGTACGCTCATCTTTCAC
>JBMLRA010000345.1:0-1969 GCA_049241265.1 Chitinophagaceae bacterium | reverse complement strand
ACCAGCAACTTTTACTACAAATGGTGCTGCTGCTGATGAAGATGGAAACATTATGTTAAGTAGTGCTAGCAATGCTGACAACTATTTCAAAGTAAATCCTTCAACACTTGAAGCAACAATTGTAAAAGGTGGAAAAGAAATGTACAATGTATCTGACTTAGCTAATGCTAATTTAGTTTACCAAAGCCGTGGTTTAAATAACTTAACCCAATTGTCAACAACAAAAAGTGATGTTTCTGTTTACCCAAATCCAGCTGTAAACAAAAATTTCAATGTTGATTTTAGCAAATTAACAATTGGTAATTATTCTTTAACCTTAACTGATGTTAATGGTAAAGTGGTTATGACAAAATCAATAGCTGCAGGTGCTGTAACTGAAAAAGTAACAATGTCAAAAGCAACTGGAGCAGGAATTTATATGTTAAAAGTTATTGATGCAACAGGTAAAACTGTTCACACAGATAGAGTTGTTATTCAATAAATTTATCTATTAGAAAATTTTAAATCCCTCAACATTGTTGAGGGATTTTTTTTGCCATTATTTTATCACATTTGCAATATGCATACACTTGAACCATTTTACAATTGGCGTCATTTATATATTACTGAAGAGGATAAACAATCTCCATTTTTTGGAGTACAGCATAGTGAGTTTCAATTTACACAAACAGTGTATAATTTCTACATTCATCCACAATGGGATGAATTTGGTAGTAACACACTTTATATGAAACTTATATATGTGGACTATGAACTAAGTTTTTGTGTGATTGAATTAATAGGAGAGTGGAATGATGCTATTGAAAATGATATTATGACTTTAAAAAGGGAGGTTATTGATAAACTGCTAGATAATAATATCTTTAAATTCATCTTAATTACGGAAAACGTTTTGAACTTTCATAGTGGAGATAAAGATTATTACGAAGAGTGGAATGAAAATGTAAATGATGAAAGTGGGTGGATAGTAGCTTTAAATATGCCAGAGGCAACTCAATATGATTTTAAGAAAAGAAAAATTCATCAAATGATAGAATTAATGGAAATCATTGAATGGAGAAGCTATAAGCCATATCATTTATATAAGAAAATCGATGAAATTTTGGGTAAAAGACTAGGGTTTTAATATTAGTAACGTAACGGATTCCTTTTGCCATTTAATATGTAGCGTTTCATATTCATCCAAAAAGCCATAATCATATAAATGATAATAGGTGAACCCATAGTTAAAAACGAGATATAAATAAACCACATCCTGATTTTAGAAGAAGCAATCCCAAGTTTTTCACCCATAGCTGCACAAACTCCAAAGGCATTTACCTCTATAAATTCTCGTAGCTTTTTCATATTTGAAATATTTAGTTGCAATTTAGTGAACAATTTTAAAAAAATAAAAAAAGGTTTCGTTGGCAATCGGATTACTTTAAATTTGCTGCAATTGGAAATAGTCTACTGATCTAATTAAATCGTAATTCTTAAATTAATAAATCTTAAATTACTATGGCTTTCGACATTGAAATGATTAAAAAGCTTTATGCAGAAATGCCTGCAAAAGTTGATGCTGCAAGAACAGCTCTTGGTCGTTCTTTAACATTATCTGAGAAAATTTTATTTGCACACTTACACAGCGATATGAAGTTGGAAAACTTTGGTCGTGGTAAATCTTATGTAGATTTTGCACCAGATAGAGTGGCTATGCAAGATGCTACTGCACAAATGGCTTTATTGCAATTTATGCAAGCTGGTCGTCCTAAAGTAGCTGTACCAAGTACAGTGCATTGCGATCACTTAATTACTGCAAAAGTGGGTGCTAAAACAGACTTAGCTGTTGCAAATACCGAAAGCAAAGAAGTATATGATTTTCTGGCTTCTGTTTCTAATAAATATGGTATTGGTTTCTGGAAACCAGGTGCTGGTATTATTCACCAAGTTGTTTTAGAAAATTATGCATTCCCTGGTGGTATGATGA
>JBMLRA010000344.1:0-1200 GCA_049241265.1 Chitinophagaceae bacterium | reverse complement strand
ATGATAAATTTTTTAGAAGAAAAACTTTGGTTAGAGAATTTAACTTTTAAATACTGAAGTTGTTTGAAATTATTTTGGAGTTATAAAATAAAATAGAACTCTCAGCAGTTAATGGTTTTGCAAAAAATCAAGCAACCGTGAGAGTTCAAAGCGAAAATAAGATTAAATTGTTAGTACTACCATATTTAAGTGTGGGAAAACGAGGAAAAAAGAGTAATTTATGTTTAGTAAAAGTTTTTCTTTTGATATTGAAAAGGTTAAAAACTGGAACGCAATGGAGAGAGTTAAGTACAAGAGATTTTTTTGAAGAAACAGTTCCTTGGCAAACCATTTACTACTATTTTAATAAGTGGAGTAAGGATGGAAGTTTTTTGAAAATTTGGCAGCAATTGTTACAGAACAATAAGCATTTGTTGGATTTATCTTCGATACAATTTGATGGCACACATACACCTTGTAAACGAGGTGGAGAGCGTGTAGGTTATCAGCATAGAAAGTCTTGCAAAACCAGTAATAGCTTGATTTTGTGCGATAATAATGGTTTGCCATTAGCAGTAGGGGAACCACAATGTGGTAATCATAATGACTTGTATAATATCAATAAAATATTTGATGAGATGATAGCTTTTTTAGAAGATGCCACAATATCAATGGATGGTGTTTTTATGAATGCAGATGCTGGATTTGATAGTAAAAGTTTTAAGAAAAATTGTGATGCAAAAGCAATTGAACTGAACGTTAAAGCAAATCCAAGAAGGAGAAAAGGCAATCAACCAACAACACCATATTTTGATGATATGCTATATGATGAAAATAGATATAAAATTGAAAGAACAAATGCTTGGATGGATGCCTACAAAGGAATTTTGGTAAGATTTGAAAAACTGACAATAACTTGGTGGAATATGCTATGGCTAAGCATCATAGCTATTTTTCTTAAAAAAATAAAATGTTAAACAACTTCTATTTTAAAACTAATACAGATACAGTTTATAATAACTTAAATGTTGAAGAAAATAAATATTTCTGGGAGCAGTTTCACCAAGGCAATATTTCAAATTTAGATAGCATAATTAAGAAGTTAGAAAACCAGTTGAAATTGGATTCGAATAATTTGGTAGCAAATGCACACTTGGGTTTTGCTTATATGTGGGGTTTATCAGAATGGCAAAGGATTCCAAATGTTCGTCCAAATGTAAA
>JBMLRA010000343.1:0-37677 GCA_049241265.1 Chitinophagaceae bacterium | reverse complement strand
TGATGAAATAAGAGGTAGAAGGGTTTATTACAGAATTAAAAAAGTAGATAATGATGGTAAATATAGCTACAGCGATGTGTTTACAATTCATACTCAACTAAACACAAAGTTTAGCGTTTATCCTAATCCAATAAAAGATAATCTTACGTTACAACTAAGTAGTAATAGTAATAAAAAACTACAATTAACTATTACTGATTTAGCTGGTAGAACATTATTGCAAACAAATGTAACTTCAAACAATGGCTTTATAAATGCTAATGTGAATTCACTTACAAATGGGGTGTATTTTGTGAATTTGAATGTAGAAGACGAGATTTTAACAGCCAAAATTGTTGTAGAAAAATAGGAACTTATATCTAAAAAATTCTTTTAAGAGTTTAGGAATGTATTTTTATTTACCAAATTAAAATACGTTAGCTATTACAAAACTCCATAAACAATCAATTTAATGAAATTGTTCAATAAGGTTAAATAGAAGCTATTTTTTCCATCAATATTGTCTTAGTTTTTCTTGATATAGGAATTTGTAAATTATCAACATAAACAAATTCAGTTGTGTGTTTATTTATTAATTTTATATTAACTACAAAAGAGCGATGTACTCTTACAAAAATATTTTCAGGCAACTGCTCAACAATCCATTCTATTGAGTTTCTCAGTAAATATTTTTTTGAAGCACAATGAATGCTAATGTAATTTCCCTCTCGTTCAATCAAATGAATTTCTGTTGTAGCAAGCTTTATATGTTCATTCCCATATTTAAAACTAATATGAGCTTTGTTTAAATCGGGGTTATTAATGTAAATTAAATTCAATGCTGCAAAAATATCAGCAGTTTTATAAGGCTTTGTAATAAATGATGAAGGATGTGTAGTTAACGCGTTTTTGATGATTGAATTGTCTGAAAATGCAGTAATATAAATAAATGGAATATGAAACTCTTCATTAATTTTTTTGCCAATAGTTATCCCCTCCTCCTTGTCTTCAAGTCTAATATCAAGTAAAACAATATTGGGCTCAAACTCTTGAAGCATCGATATTGCGGATTTTGATGTGTGAGCCAATTCAATTTTTGAACATCCAAAAGATTGAATAATAGATTTTAAATGTTCAGCAATTAAAACATCATCATCTATTATTAATATTCTCTTATTAGTCAGCATCCTTATCGTGTATTTTTTGTAGTGCAAATAATAAATTAAAAGTTACACCATTTTGATTTTGAAAATAATATGTACCACCTAATTGGCGGCAAAAAACATCTATCAATTTTTTTCCTAAGCCTTTTTCGTCATCATCTATTTTCATCCCTGCTCCATTACTCTTATTTTACGCATACTCTAATCTTTAGATTATCAATAATAATATATTCTGCCTCGTTCAAACTATTATTAATATTTAATTGTAAACTAATTTTGGGTTCATTAGTATCATTAAAAGCGTGTTTAATACTGTTAGTTATTACTTCTGATGTAATAATACCAATGAAAGTACATTGAACAATGTTTAAAGGATAATCATCTATATCAATTTCAAAGTGTATTTTGCTGTAATCATTATCGGTTAAATTTTTTAAAGTATTAATTAATTCTGTGATATAATTTTTAATTTGAATCGTCTCAAAATTATCTTTTCTATAAAGCATTTCGTGTACTAGTACCATTGCTAATAATCTCCTTGAGGTATTGTGCAAAGCTTCTTTTGCTGATATTTTTTTCTCGGTTTTAATTAATTCAAAGTCGATAAGTGATATGATAAATTGCAAGTTATTTTTTACTCTATGATGTATTTCTTGAATTAGAACCTCTTTTTGTATGAGACTTTTTTCTAGCTCGCTTGTTTTTTGTTGCACGGCTTCTTCTAACTTCTTGTTTTGAATTACTAAAAGTCTTGTTTTAACTTTTACAAACAAAAAAACAAGAACAATTATTAACAGTATGGTAAAAAATAACTGCCAATTCTTCTTAACAAATACAATGAAATTAAAATTATTTTGAACACTTACGGGGCTATCGAAAATATAATTTGAAGTACTATCTTTTAATTCAAAATCAAATAAATTACCCTCAATATTATTGGCAGTTTCGTCTCTCACAAAACGACTTTTACTGTTATTGGCGTAAGCCTTTTTACCATTAAATTTATAATATAAAACCAACCCATTTGAATTTGGGCTTATTTCAGTTTTATATCCATCGCTAATTTCTTGCGGTGTTTTTACAATATTCCAAACCCTTACTTCATCAATATTTCCACAAAAAAATTGATCATCAAAATGATTACTTCCAATAAATAAAGCCTGTCCTTGATCTAAAATATTATATGTAAAGGGTTTTCCAATGGGTTTACCATCGAGGTATAAATGTGAAGCGTCCTTAATTCCATTTATAAAAGTGAATGCCGTATGATGCCATTTACCATCATTTAATGAATCACCAAATTCAAAAAACTTTTTAGTTTCCAATTGTATGCTGCTATCTTATAATTCCTGAGTGTAATTTGATAAGCTAGTTCTTTTGATACAATAGAATGCCAAAGCCTTTTACCTAATTTTTTACTTTAAACCAAGCTTCAAGTGTTCCATTATTAATTTGAAGATTATCGTCGTTTGGAACAATTAATTGGTCGTTAATACCATCAAAGTTCAGAGCTGTACTTTTCAATTCATTATTATCTTTATTAAAAGTTTTGTTACAACTCATAATAGAAATAAAAAGTAGAAAGGTAAATACAGACCTTTTGAAAAAAATCATTTAACAAATGTATTTTATTACAACTATGAACTGTAAAAACTAATGCCAAATACCATTTTTTGTATGTGAGAGTATTTTGTAAACGCAAGAATACTTTATTTTTATTTGATAGCAAACAACATTAAATTAATAAACTTAAGTTTGAATGCAATTAAAATATAACGCCTTGGTGTAATTGTTTTTATGAATTTTATTGGGTTAATATTAAATGCTTAGTATAGGTTATAAATAAAACGAATTCGATATTTAGTGAGTAATCTCTTTATCGCCAACTATAAGGGTTCCTTGCATGTACTTTTCATTATGTTGCGATGCATCTAAACCATCTTCTTCTTCTCGTTCTGTAACCCTTATTGGCAATACAAAATTGATAAATTTGAATATAAAAAAGGATACAGTAAAACTATAAATTACTGCTATTAACATTCCTTTTGTTTGTGTAAAAAAGAAACTAGCATTGCCATAAAACAAACCATCGTTGCCAAGTTCATTAACTGCTTTTGATGCAAAAATTCCTGTCATTAACATACCAACAATTCCACCCACCCCATGACAAGGAAATACATCTAATGTATCATCTAAAGTTGTTTTAGATTTAATATATACAGCAATATTTGAAATAAGTGCAGTAAAAAAACCTATGAAAATACTGTGAGGAATGGTTACAAAGCCTGCTCCAGGAGTTATAGCTACCAACCCAACAACTGCACCAATACAAAATCCAAGCACAGATGGTTTCTTACCTTTCATTACATCAAAAAACATCCAACTTAAACCTGCAGCAGCAGCAGCAGTATTGGTGGTTGCAAATGATGAAATAGCTAGCGTATTTGCACACAATGCTGATCCAGCATTGAATCCAAACCAACCAAACCAAAGCAAACCAGTACCAATCAATACGTAAGGAATATTCGCAGGAGGAATTTCTTTATTTTCAAGGTGTGTTTTTCTTCTTTTTAAAACAATAGCACCAGCTAAAGCAGCACAACCAGCAGAAATATGTACAACAGTACCACCAGCAAAATCTAAACAGCCCATTTTAGCTAAAAATCCTTGTGGATGCCAACTCCAATGTGCTAATGGGGCATATACCAATAGCATAAACAACACAATAAATAATGTGTATGAAGCAAATTTTATTCGCTCGGCAACAGCACCAACCACCAAACCTGGTGTTATAATAGCAAACATTAATTGAAAAAGTGCAAATAGTAATAGTGGGATTGTTGTGGCTCCTACCCAAGGCTTAGCTCCTATTACATCTTTAAAAAATAAATGAGTAAAAGGGTTGCCTATAATTCCATTAATCGATTCTCCAAAACTTAAACTATAACCAACAACTACCCAAATTATACTTACAACTCCTGCTGCAACCACACTTTTTATCATTGTAGATAGTACGTTTTTTCTGTGTACCATTCCACCATAAAAAAAAGCTAAAGCCGGAGTCATTAAAAAAACCAAAGCAGTTGCAACAATTATCCAAACCATATCAGCCTGGTTGTAAACATTTGTATCCTTTACTAGATGATTACTACCATTTACAAATAATGCAGCAATTGCTAATACTAAAAGGCACAAAAAAGGTATGGCTAGTTTTAGGCGAAATTTTTTCATTGAGTTAGTTATTTGGTGTAAGGAATCTGGTATTAGTAAAAACCTTATAGATTTTAATAACAAACGCTATAAAGCTTTTGAATCTTTATAGCGTTATGTTAGTTTTTTAAGCCTCCCTTTGGAGGAGTTAAGAGGTCACTTATTTCAAAAACAACATTTCTCTATACTTAGGTAATGTCCAATATTCATCATCAACCAAAGCTTCTAATTTGTCTACACTATAACGAATATCATCAAAAAATGCTTCTTTAACGGTGTTACAATAAGCAATTGCCATTTCTCTTGTATCAGTAATTGCATTAGCTACTTTTCTTGCTTCAACCAAAGCATCACATTTTGTGTAAACAGTTTGTATATGTCCGCTAATTTGACCTAAAATATCTAATTGACTTTTGTATGCAGCTTCGGGCATACCAGCAGCTTTTAATCCATTTACATTTGTCAACAAGGTATTTTGATATTTAACAGCAGCTGGAATAATGTGATTTAGTGCTAAATCTCCCATAATTCTTGCTTCAATTTGCACTTTCTTAATATATTTTTCTAGTTCAATTTCGTGCCTAGCTTCAAGTTCACTGTGGGTATACACTTTATTGCCTTCGTATAATTTAAAGGCTTTTTCTGTAACCATTGCATCTAGGGCTAAAGGTGTGGTTGGCACATTAGGTAAACCGCGTCTTGCAGCTTCATTATGCCAGCCATCGCTGTAACCATCACCTTCAAACAAAACTTTTTTACTTTCTACAATATATTTTTGTATCACTTGAATCACTGCAATTTCTTTCTTCTCACCTTTAGCAATAATAGCATCAACATCCTTCTTAAATGTTTTTAAAGTTTCAGCCACAGCAACATTCAATACTGTCATTGGGCTAGCACAATTTGCACTTGAACCAACAGCTCTAAATTCAAATTTATTTCCTGTAAACGCAAATGGCGATGTACGATTTCTATCAGTATTATCAAGCATTAATTCTGGAATGCTTCTATGAATATCTAATTTTAATATAGCTTCATCTTGCTCGTCAAACTTTCCACCCACTCTAGTTTCAACTTCTTCTAAAACCTTTGCCAAATATTTACCAACAAAAACAGAAATAATGGCTGGTGGGGCTTCATTGGCACCAAGTCTATGGTCGTTTCCAGCACTTGCAATACTTGCTCTTAATAGTTCTGCATAATCGTGAACAGCTTTAATAGTGTTTACAAAAAATGTTAAGAACATTAAGTTGGTTTTTGGAGTTTTTCCTGGGCTTAATAAATTAACACCAGTATCAGTAGCCATACTCCAGTTGTTATGTTTACCACTACCATTAATGCCAGCAAATGGTTTTTCGTGCATCAATACTTTTAATTTGTGTCTTCTTGCCACACGTTCCATTATATCCATCAACAAAGCATTGTGGTCAACTGCAACACTCACCTCTTCAAAAATTGGGGCACATTCGAATTGTGCTGGTGCCACCTCGTTGTGACGTGTTCTTAAAGGAATACCTAGTTTGTAACATTCAGTTTCAAAGTCTCGCATAAAAGCATAACTTCTTTCTGGGATTGAACCAAAATAATGATCCTCTAATTGTTGGCCCTTTGCAGGAGCAGCACCAAAAACTGTACGCCCACATTGCACTAAATCTGGACGAGCGTTTGCCATTCCTTCATCAATTAAAAAATACTCTTGCTCCCAACCTAAGGTTGCAGTAACTTTTGTTACATTTTTATCAAAATAATGGCATACATCTACAGCGGCATTGTTCATAGCTTCAACAGCTTTTAACAATGGAGCTTTGTAATCTAAACTTTCACCTGTGTAAGAAATAAATATTGTAGGAATACATAATGTTTTACCTTGACCAATTTCCATAATAAATGCTGGAGAACTTGGATCCCAAGCAGTATACCCACGAGCTTCAAAAGTTGCTCTTAAACCCCCACTTGGGAAACTAGAAGCATCTGGCTCTTGCTGAATAAGTGCTGCCCCATCAAACTCTTCTATAGCAGTTCCATCACTTTTTAAAGTAAAAAAGCTATCATGTTTTTCGGCTGTGGTTCCTGTTAAAGGTTGAAACCAGTGTGTAAAATGTGTAACACCTTTACTTTCAGCCCAAGCTTTCAGCCCATTAGCAATTTGACTTGCTACATTTCTATCAATTTTTTTTCCACCTTTTATGCTTTGCTGCAAACTTTTGTAGGCTTCATCGCTTAAATACTCTCTGGCAGTTTTTAAAGTAAAAACGTTTTCGCCAAAAATAGCTGTAATTTTTTCTTTACCCGAACCAATAACATCTACTGGTTCTAAAGATAAATCAGTAATGGCTTTAAATCGTAATGACATAATGAATTATTTTTTGCAAAAAAAGCAAATTACTTTATTAAAACGAAATTAATTTTACAATAAATAATATATATAATTTTTTATTATGCGTTATTAGACGCAGCTTTTTATAATCTTCAATACACAATACTATAATTGCATCTATTTAATTACATTTGACGCAATTATTAATTTCTATGGAAGATAAAAAATGGTTTGTGATTTATTCAAAGCCAAGGTGGGAAAAAAAAATTGATGCTGCTTTGTTACGAAAAGGAATTGAAAGTTGGTGTCCATTAAATAAAATCGAGAAGCAATGGAGTGATAGAAAAAAAATTATTGAAGAACCCCTTTTTAAATCTTATGTATTTGTTAAAATAAGTGAAAATGAACGAACTGAGGTTTTAATGACGCCTGGAGTTTTAAACTTTATTTACCACCAAGGTAAACCTGCGGTAATAAGAGATATTGAAATAAATAACATTAAGAAATATTTGCTGCTTGATACGCCAAAGGTTGAAATAATTGATAAAGCGGCCTTTAAAGAAAGTACTAAGGTTAGAATTTCGCATGGTGTTTTTTTAGATGCTGAAGGAACAGTTGTTAGAAGTGGCAAGAAAAAGGTGTATGTTAAAATTGAAAGTTTAAATCAAGTACTTACTGTAGAGTTTAAATCTGAATATTTAATTTCAGTATAAACAAATGATTAAAAACATTTTATAAATATTATATAATTTTTATGTTTAGCTTCTTTGCAAAAAAATACGACAACAATTTAAACCTTTCTTTTTTAGAGGTAGATATGCATTCGCACCTTTTACCCAATTTGGATGATGGGTTAGAAACAATAGAGCAAACTATAACATTTGCAAAGGAGATGCAACATTTAGGATACAAAAAATTGATTTGTACTCCACACATACTTCCTGATGTGCATGATAACTCTCCTGAAACAATTTTACCACGTCTTGAAGAAGTTAGAAAAGCATTTAAAGAAAATGACATAGATATTGAAATAGATGCTGCAGCTGAGTATATGGTTGGGCCAGAGTTCCATCAATCTATCTTAAAAGGCGACCAACTGCTTACTTTTGGCAAGAATTACATTCTAATTGAAATGTCATATGCAGCTCCTTCTCAGAATATTGCAGAGGTTATATTTGATTTAAAAATAAAAGGTTATAGACCTATATTAGCACATCCTGAAAGGTATAATTATTATTTAGGCAACCCAGCTGTATATGAAGATTTTATAGGTAGAGGCTGTTTGTTGCAAGTGAATTTGCTGTCATTGACAGGTTTTTATGGAAAACCAGTTCAAAAAGCAGCTGAATATTTAGTGAAAAATAAATTAATTTCTTTTATTGGTAGTGATATGCACCATAAAAACCACCTTAATATGACAAAGCAAATTGCCACATCAACAAAATTTCACAAAATGGCTGCTGGATTAGATTTAAAAAACAAGACTTTGTTGTAATTTAAATTTTATTTCTTTCTCCAAAAAGCAAGCTACCAATTCTAACCATATTACTACCCTCTTCTATTGCAATTTTGTAATCTTGGCTCATTCCCATAGATATTATACTCAGCTCTGGATACTTACTGACAATAGCTTTTAAATTGGCAAATTCAGCCCTTACTTTATTTTTATCATCGCTAAAACTTGCCATTCCCATCACACCCAAAATGGCAACATTCTTAAAAGCACCGTTTAGATAGAGATTCATAATTTCATCAAACTCCTTTTCGTCTAATCCAAACTTTGTTTCTTCTGTAGCAATATATATTTGAATTAAACATTTAATACAAATATTATTTTTAAATCCTTGTTTATTAATTTCTTGCAATAATTTTAAACTATCAACACTATGTATTAAATGCACAAATTTTGCAATGTATTTTACTTTGTTTGTTTGCAAATGACCAATAAAATGCCAACGTATATCGGCTTCTTTTACTTGTAAATTTTTATCAACCATCTCTTGTACATAGTTTTCACCAAAATCCCTTTGTCCTAAATCATAAAGTGCTACAATATCTTCAATAGGTTTTGTTTTTGAAACTGCCACTAAACGAATATTATTATCTTTAAATTCGCTTATAATTTTATTGTATTCTTTTTGATTAACAGACATTTATAAATTTTTTCTATATTTTAATATTAAATACTCAAGTAACAAACAATCATTAAAGGAAGATGAATACCATTTAAACTGTGTTAAACCACTTAATGAATTTGCAATTTTTTTAATGGTATTATTTAAATGTCCAAATAAGTGGCCAGTGTAGTAAATAAAGTTAGTATTATTTAAATTACCATTGATGTCGCTTTCGTTTAGTTCAAAAGCTGGAGCTTTAGTATTTAATTTATAAATAGTTGATAAGCTTACAACCTTGGTTAAAGTATTTTCCGCATTGCCAAAAGCTTCATATGCTTGTTTAGCAATTATACCTTTTCGCTTTTCAAGGTCAGTATGCTGGCTAGTTTCAAATAATCTACCAATATGATATAACAAAATTGATGGATAACAATAATATGGTGAAATATATTTAGATGATTGAATATGAATATTATTATCAATTATATTTAATAATAATTCATAAGTAGCAGAATCTGATTTGCTCCATTTTAAATGGTATTTATCTACAAAAGATAAAATATTACAATGCACTCCAAAATCAAAATCCACTGGCATTTTTACACCATACCAAGTTGAGTATGCTGGAATACTTTGGTACTTTTTGAAAGTATTTTTTACCGTTGCATATTTCCCATTTATAAACTCTTGCATCAGTTGGTGCGATTGTTCTGCTGTGGAATCACTAACTCCAAGAACTGAAAGTATAATACTTGTATCATCCAAATCATCTGCTAATGCCAAGCTATTTTTCAACTTATTTAGTGTTCTATCGTTTGGAAAAAAATCTTTGCCTTTATCTGTTCTCCAAAAATTATAGGTAAGTCTGCCTTTAGCATTTTTATAATATGGAAAGGCTTTTTTAGTTCTATTTACAATTGTATCTACAACTACTTTTTCCTCAGCCGATAAATATGGTTTTAAATTTTGTAGTGTATATGCAATCAAAGCAGTGTAGAAAATATTGTTATCTGCCTTTAAGTTATCGTTATTTCCTCTTTGCCTAAAACTTGTAAAACTACCCTCTACAAAAAAGTCTGTTTTTGTAATTTGCTTGTCGAGCAAACGCTGAAAAAGTACAGGGATATAAATACTATCATTGGCAAAACTGCCAACAGAGAATACTATTAGAAAAAATAAAATGCAAAATCGCATATTGCAAAACTATACCTAAACATAAATGCACACCACTTTTCAACATATCATCTTAAAAAAATTATTAACTTATTAACCAAAACATAATAAACCTATTGAACCCCTATTTTTGTTTTTATGATTATACCACAAATTGTTTGGCATATTGTGTTTTATGCTTTTTGTGCTGTTACTGCTGTACAAGTAATGTATTATTTATTCTTTTTTTGTAGGTTAGCTTTTTATAAAGAAAAACAAAAAACAGTAATTAATCAACATCCTGTATCGGTTATTATATGTGCTAAAGATGAAGCCGCCAATTTAGCAAAAAATTTACCAGGTGTTCTATTTCAAAAATATAGGACCACCAATGAAATAATTGTTGTAAATGATAATTCTACAGATGAAAGCAGATATATTATAGATGAATATAAAAAAGATTTTAAAAATTTAACTGTGGTGGAGTTGTTTCAAGAGGCTAAATTAATTACTGGTAAAAAGTTCCCTTTAAGTATGGGGATAAAAAGTAGTAAATATGAAACCTTGTTGCTTACAGATGCAGATTGTACGCCAGCAAGCGAATTTTGGGTAAGCAAAATGCAAGATGGTTATAGAGATGGAATTGAAATTGTTTTTGGATATGGGGCATATAATAAAGCACCAGGGATATTAAATAAACTTATCCGTTTTGAAACTTTTCATACAGCACTTCAGTATTTATCTTATTCATTAGCTGGTATTCCATATATGGGTGTGGGAAGAAATTTAAGTTATAAAAAAGATGTTTTTATCAGAAACAAAGGTTTCTCATCAATAAATCATATACCAAGTGGCGATGATGACTTATTTATCAATCAAGTAGCAAATAAAAAAAATACAGCTATCGTTATTGATCCAGAGGCACACACACTAAGTGAACCAAAAACTACCTTTAACGAATGGATGAAACAAAAGAATAGGCATTACACCACAGCAAAATTCTATAGTGCAAAGCATAAGTTCTTGTTGGGTTTATACTCATCTAGCTTCTTTTTATTTTATCCACTTTTAATTGCCAGTATGATTTTCTTTAATTGGTGGATGGCTTTATCTGTTTTTGGAGTAAGGTTGTTGCTACAAGCTTTTGTTTATGCAAAAACAATGAAAAAGCTAAACGAAAGTGATTTATTACCTTGGTTCTTTTTATTAGATTTATGGATGTTCTTGTATCAGGCTTTATTCATTCCAGCCTTATTTAAAAAGCCTCAGCAAAACTGGAATTAATATTTTACTTTATGGCACAAATACATTTACAGCTAATCCAAAAACCTTACGGTTTTATTGCAACTGATGAAGCGGGTTTGAGTGTAAAAATGGATAATATTGGTACACAAATACCCAATTTTGGTGTTAGCCCAATGCAAATGTTATTAATGGCTTTGGCGGGTTGCAGCAGTATTGATGTAATGATGATTTTGCAAAAACAAAAACAAGAAGTAGAAACTTACCAAGTAACTATAAATGCCACCAAAGAAACATTTGGCGATTTTTCACTTTGGGTAAATATTGATATTGAATTTACCATTAAAGGCAATGTTGATATTGCAAAAGCGAATAGAGCAGTAGAACTTTCTATTAACAAATATTGCTCAGTAGCTGAAACTTTAAGACGTTCAGGTGCTACTATTAATTACATTGTTGCTGTTATATAGTTTTTACAAAGCTGCTATTGCAGCTGTTAGTTCATTAACATTATTGCAAACAATCATTCTATCTTTCCAATTATCATATAAAAAGCCCTGCTCTTGCATTGTGTTAAGATGAGCTAAAAGGTTACTGTAAAATCCATCAACATTTAATATAAACACTTTCATTTCATGAATTTTTAGCGTATTCCAAGTTAGCATTTCAAATAGCTCGTCTAATGTACCATAACCACCAGGCAAAATAATAGCAGCATCGCTCATTTCATACATCATCTTTTTTCTAGTATGCATATTATCTACCACAATTAAATTGGTGATACCATTATGCTGCTGCTCCCATTGTACCAGTAATTCAGGAATAATACCAACAACCTCTCCCCCATTTTCCATTACTGCATTTGCTACTGCACCCATTAATCCAACACTGCCCCCACCATAAACAAGTTTAATTTTTTCCTTACCCAAATAATAACCTAATAAAGTGGTTTGCTCTAAAAAAGTAGGATTGTTTCCACTTTTACTTCCACAAAAAACTGCTACAGATTGAATATTTTGCATTGGCAATATTAGCAGAATTTTTAAGAACCAAATATTGTCAATATGTTATGCAAGTCTATTACAACAGACAAATCCAATATCAATAATTTGCGATTAATTAACATCACTATTTAAGCAACCCATATTTTTGTACTCAATAATTTATTTATGAAAAAAATAGTTTTATACTCACTAGCACTATTAACTATAGCCTGCAATAGTAATGATGAAAAAACAAAACCTGCCGACGTGCCACAAGCTGCACTGACGCAAAGTTCTAATAACGAAGCTTTTAACCAAAGCTTTAGTATTCTAATGAGCAATTATTATTCGTTAAAAGATGCTTTTGTTAAAGAGGACACAGTGAAAGTTAATTTATTTGCAAATGAATTAAAAAAAGCTGCAGATAGTTTAAAACTAAACGAATTGAAGGCAGATACTTTAATTGTTGAAACAGCAAAAATTAACGCACAAACCATTAGCGATGAAGTTAAGGGTTTATTAGGTGAAAGTGGCATTGATAATAAACGCAAATCATTTCAAATGATTACAAGCGAATTATATGTTTTAATACGTGCTGTGCGATACGATAAAGAAGTAGTTTATTTTACACACTGCCCAATGGCTTTTAACAATAAAGGAGCTGATTGGTTAAGCAATACATCTGAAGTTATAAACCCATATTTACCAAAAAAAATGTTAGATTGTGGAGAGGTAAAAGATTCGGTGGATTTTCGCAAGAAAAAATAAGCATTATATTCACATCGTAGAAAAACAAGGCACATAGCATTTCTATGTGCCTTGTTTATTTAAACAATTTATCATCTAAATAAATCTTATAAAATTCATAGGCAATGGCAAATCACTTTCCAACAATACAATGGGCAAAAAATGCAGTATTATATGAAGTAAATATTCGCCAGTATAGCAGAGAGGGAACATTTGAAGCCTTTTCGAAACATTTGCTACGATTAAAAAAAATGGGCGTTGATATTATTTGGCTAATGCCAATTAATCCAATTAGTGTTGTGGGAAGACAAGGTAGTTTGGGTAGCTATTATGCTTGCAGTTCCTACTCAAAAATTAATGAAGAGTTTGGTACTATTACAGATTTTAAGAATTTAGTAGCTAATGCACATTCAATAGGATTGAAAGTTATTATTGACTGGGTAGCTAACCACACTGGTATCGACCATCATTGGACATTAGAAAATCCTAATTGGTACATAAAAGATGAAGAGGGAAATTTTACTGAAAAAAATGGCTGGAAAGATGTAATTGATTTGAATTACGAAATAGCACCAATGCGTACAGCTATGATTGATGCCATGCAATATTGGATTAATGAATGTGATATAGATGGATTTAGATGCGATATGGCACACCTTGTTCCTGTTGATTTTTGGCAAGAAGCAAGAACTACTTGTGATGCTATTAAACCATTGTTTTGGCTAGCTGAATGCGAGGTAATGGAATACCACAATGTGTTTGATGTTACTTATGCCTGGAACTGGATGCACGAAACCGAAAAATTTATTAAAGCTGACAGTGGGTTACACGATATTAACAATATACTTCACTCTTACTCCCAATATCCTAAAGATTGTTACAAACTATTTTTTACTGCCAATCATGATGAAAATAGCTGGAACGGTAGCGAATATGAAAAATATGGAAATATGGCAAAAGCCTTTGCTGTATTCACTTTCACGTGGCAGGGAATGCCATTAATTTATAGTGGGCAAGAAAGCCCCAATAAGAAAAGATTGGCATTTTTTGATAAAGATTTAATTGAATGGAACCACCCGTTGCAGCTAGAAAACTTTTACACAACGCTATCAAAATTGCATAAATCTGATGCCATTACCAATGGTGAAACGTTTATTTTACCAACTGGAGTTAATAATGTGTTTGGTTTTTTTAGACGCAGCAATAAAGAAATTGTTTTGGTGCTACTAAACCTTTCAAAACAAGATAGGGTAAGGTTTTGCGTAGAACGAGATTGGTTGATGGGTAATTTTAAAAATGTGTTTTCGGGCTTACAGTTTTCTTTTGGCAAAAAAGAAGTTTTTGAATTAATGAGTGGAGATTATTTAGTGTATCAGTCTGTGTAAACTGAATCATCTTTATCCATTTTCTTCAAGGTTTCTAAAATTCATTTACAAAATTCTTAAAAACTAGTTGTAGGAATACATCAATAAAAAATTAATACTATCCCATAATTTTTTATATGCCATACTACTTTATAAAATTATTGTTAAGCAACCATTTTTGCAGCAATGGCATCCAAGATTCTTTATTGGGCAAATTCATACCAAAACCGTGTCCACCATTTTGATAAATGTGCATTTCAGCTGTAACATTATTTTTTCTAAGAGCCTTGTAGTAAAGTATACTATTATCAGGGTTCACTACTTTATCGTCTGATGCTAATGCCAAAAATGTTGGTGGTGTTTTTGAATTAACATTTTCTTCGCAAGAATAAAATGCAATATCAGCGTTAGAAGCCTTTGCACCTATTAATCTTTGTTTACTCCCACTATGGCAAAGACTATCATTCATTGTAATTACAGGATATATTAACACAGAAAAAGCAGGCCTTAATAAACTGTCTTTTGCATTGGCAATTGCAGCAAAATCGTAGTGTGTGCTTAACATTGCAGCTAAATGACCACCTGCTGAAAAGCCCATAATTCCTATATTATTTGCATTAATATTATATTTTTCTGCATTAGATTTAATCAAATGCATAGCTTGCTCTACATTTTGTAAAGGCACTATATTTTTATTTGTCATACAAGTATCATTGGGCAAACGATATTTTAAAACAAAGGCAGCAATGCCCATTTCATTTAATGTTTTTGCAACATCGTAGCCTTCGTGTTCAATTGCTAATCGTTGGTATCCTCCACCAGGACAAATAATAATTGCAGTTTTTAAACTATCAGATTTTGTGGGGAAATATGCAATCAATTCTGGCGTGGTTACATGTATGATTCTTCCATTAGGCAGCCTTTCTTCTTGTAGCAAACATTGTTTATAATTGGGAATATTGCTATTGTACAATGCAATATGCTGTTGAGCTGTTGATGAAAAAGAAAAGCACATCAAAAGCAGGTGTAGTAAACAAAGTCTCATATTAAAATTGATTTGCAAACAACAATAAATTAAGCTATTAACATAGCAACAGCAGCTAATAAATCCTTTGCAGAAAAAGGCTTAGTAACATAGGCATTTGCACCTATTGATAACCCAAAATCTATATCAACAATATCAGCTCTTGCTGTTAAAAAACAAAAAGGAATTGACTGCGTTATAGGATTTTTTCGAATATTTTTTAACACTTCAAATCCATCCATTTCAGGCATCATCACGTCGCATAAAATAATATGTGGTAATTGTGTTGATAGTATTTTTAATGCTTGTAAACCATTTGATGCCTTAATAAAATGATAGCCTGAGATTTGAAGAATAGTGCAAATGTTATTCAAGATGCTTATTTCATCTTCTATAACCAAAACTGTTTTCATTATTTATTATAAGGCAATTTAATTGTAAATATACTGCCTTTATTCATTTTACTTTTAACACTTACGTAGCCTTTGTGTTGTTCGGTAAAATATTTTGTAACAATTAGTCCTATTCCGGTGCCACTAATATTGCTTGTGTTAGTGGCTCTAAAAAAAGATGTAAATAGTTTATGTATTTCGGTTTCTGGAATGCCAATACCATTATCAATTACCGATATGTTATAATACGACTTTGAAAAGGAGATTCTTACTTTAACATCACTTTTTCCTGAAGAATATTTAAAAGCATTTTGCAGCAAATTTTGCAGAGCATGTGTTAATAATTTACTATCAATTGCCGCTTTTACTGGTGTTCTTCTAACATTTACAACTGCATTTCTACCATCTTTCCAAGGGTTAAATCCATTATTGATTAAATTGGTAACAAAATCTACAATATCTGTTTCTTTCAGGTTAGTTTCCACCTTTCCAGCTTCAATTTTGCTCACCATTAAAAGGTCTTGCATAAAAGCTGTCATTTTTTCAACTTCGTCTATTATTTGTTTGGTATAAATGGCAATATCACTATGGCTTTTGCCAGCTTGCAACATCAAATCTAAAATTTCGGCACTTGATGAAATAACTGTTAACGGTGTCCTCAGCTCATGAGAAACCATATTAACAAATGAAGTTTTTAATTCATTTAATTCTTTTTCTCTTTTTACTAATTCTAGTAATTGAGTTTCTTGCATTTGTTTACTTGTTACGTCAGATAAAGTTGCAATAATTCCTTGCTTATTTCTATTAACGTTAAAAGATGGTTGTAAGTTGTATTGCAACACTTTTTCTTTTCCATCTTTACCTTTTAGCAACAATGAACCATTTTTTTGCAGGCTATCACCAGCTAAAACAGCAAACATTTTTTGGTACAATTCATATCGTGTTACTGATAGAATTTCAAAAATAGACTTGCCTGCATATTCTTCAAAATGCTGACCAGTCATATTTTCCCAAGCTTTATTAATAAATTGTAGTTTCAGCTCTTCATCTGTTTGCAATACAAAATCATTGAGGTTGTTAAGAGTAGCAAACATATAATCTGTAGCTTGCTTCAACTTTCTTTCTAACTCGATGCTAGCAGTAATTTCAATGCTTTGTTCAATAACTGATTCTAAAGTGCCATTTGAATTTAATACCGGATAACAAATTCTTAAATAATGTTGTGAACGATTGTTTAATGTGAGCTTGGTTTCTTGCCAAGATATTGCCTTTAAAGTTGCTGCAGACTTTAATATGTTATGGGTTCTTAATTTGGCAATTTCACTTGATTTATTAGCATAAGAAAAGTATTGCTCAAGTGTTTTGTTTCTTGCCCAAAGCCTTTTTTCTGTATTGTTTATGTATGCCTTATTGGCAAAAAGAATTTCTGCGTTTGCACTAAAAATAGCAATTTCTTCTGGTAGCGTATTTAGTGCATTCTCAATAATATGGTAAGATACGTTGTTGGTTAAAGCCTTAATTTGTTTGTGTTCTCTATATAACCAAATGTGACCAACAACTAAGCTATTGTTTAATATGGGAGTATAATCCCTAACAACAATTTTGCCATTACGTAGCGTCCATTTTTCACCTCTTACAGGAGTTTTTTTTTCTGGGATTTCGAGTTGAGATTTTACAAACTCATCAGACCTTTCGAATTGCATACTAAAGCCTTTCACATTGTCCAAAATACTAGTAGAAACAAGTTCTTTTGGAGAAAGTTTGATATCAAAAAGCTTGCAAAATTGCAAATTGGTATATGCAATTAATCTATTGGTATTTTCTATTACTACAGCAGACTCAAAAGTTTCAAAAATAAAATTCAAACTTTCATCAGTATAGAAATATGATAGTGAATTAAATTTTGAATCTGTCATTTACTTAAGTTTTTAGAATACGCCTCATTAATTCTGATTTCGTCCTCACGCCCATTTTTCTATAAACATTCTTAAGATGGTCGTTAACTGTTGTTGATGATATACCTAGTACACTTGCTATTTCTTTGTATGATAGCCCTTTTAACAACTCATCAACAACTTGTTTTTCTCTTGGTGTAAAACCATAGCCACCTGTTTGCAAGGCAACTGTCTGTTTTTGTATTTGTTTAAATAATTTTAATGCCACTTGTGGAGATAATAATGCTCCACCATTTCTTATAATATCTATTTGATTTATTAATTCTTGTATTTTAAATGGTTTAACAACATAGCCATTTGCACCACGTTCAATACAATCATAAATAGTTTCTTCATCCTCTGTTCCTGTTATTACAACAACATAAACTTCGTGCCATAATTGCCTAATAAAAGTAATCCCTTCTTTTCCAGAAATTCCTGGCAATCCTAAGTCACAAAAAACAATAAAGGGTTCCTCATAACTGCTTTTTCGTTCCAAAAATTGTTCAATACTGTTCAAGCTAAAAGCAAGTAAAGTATCTTTTTGTGTATCAATAAATGCCTCTAAGTTATTTCTTAAATTAGGGTCGTCCTCGATTATTCCTATTGTTATCATTTATCGAAGATAGTTAATACAACATCTAAATAAAAAAGGATATTTAAAAACGGGACAAACAAAATTTATACTAATCAATTTCACAGTAACAAAGTTCAATATACATTAAACTATTTTGCGTTTTTATCTTAAAGAAATTCGAAAGAAATCAAATCAAAAAAAGGATATTGGAATTTAAAGCCTCCTTAAGACTAAACAGCCTGTTACTGTTTGCTGAAACAAAATTGGTAGTAATTAGTAACGTGAAAAATCCCTTGAATGAGGGAGTAACACTTTATATATCGAAAAAAAGGAATAAATTAGATTAAATTCACTTACAGAAATGATGAAGTTGAGTGTCAAAATCGTTCCCGTGAACGTTTACATTTTTTTTGATGAAGATGCAATCGATATCGGTTTCGATTGCAGTTATTATTCCTTATTTAATATTTACACAAAAAATACAGTATCATATTTTTACTGCTAATCTACTTGATTTGAGTAGTAAACGATTGCAGAATTTCTATTTTAATAACAAAAAACAAAAAAGCCGTATGAAAAAAATTGCACTAATGCTATTTTTCTTCTTGTGTTCTCAAACAATTATTAGAGCACAAACCTACAATGCTACAGTTGCCAAAGATGGTAGTGGCACACACACAACAGTTGCAGCAGCTATTAGCTCTGCACCAACAAACTCCACAACACCCTATTACATTTTTGTAAAATCTGGGGTGTATAACGAAAAAGATACTGTTCCTACTAACAGACCCAACATTATTATGGTTGGCGAAAATGTTTTAACAACAGTTATATACAATAACGATAACGCCACAACTACTCTTTTCAATGGTAGTCCAATTGGTACATCTGGATCAGCAGCTTTTTTTGTTAATGGTGCTGGCTTTAATGCGTTTAATATTACCTTTCAAAATAATGCAGGAGTAGCTGCTTCTCAAGCCGTTGCAGTAAATATAAGTGGCGATAAAGCTGCTTTCAGAAATTGTAGATTTTTAGGGTTTCAAGATGTATTATACTGTAAAAACTCTGGAATAGCATCTTACTTTAATAATTGTTACATAGAAGGAACTGTTGATTTCATTTTTGGTGCATCAACAAGCTATTTCGATAACTGTTACATTTATTGCAAAAGCAGACAAAGTGGAGGTATTATTACTGCACCTAACACTGCTGCAGGCACAAGCTTTGGCTCTCCTTGGGGATTTGTATTTAATAATTGTAAAATTAATGGTGCTTCTAATATGACTGGCTTGTATTATCTAGGTCGTCCTTGGCAAAATAAGCCTCAGTCGGTTTTTCTTAACTCTTCTATGACCGATGTTATTAATGGTTTGGGCTGGAGTGGATCATCTGCAGGTAGTGCTACTACTGCTGATGTTTCTTTTGGAGAATATAATAGTAGTGGTTCTGGTGGAGGTTCTGGCTCAAGAGCTGCATTTAGTACTCAATTAAGTGCATTACAAGCAGCAAATTATACTTTATCAAATATTTTTGGAAGTTGGGACCCGTGCAGCGTTTCAGGAATTTGCAACACTGTTGACTTTCCAATTGCAACTGCCAACTTCACTGGTACTCAAATTAATTCAAACACTGCAAATTTTAGTTGGAATATGTGTTGGCCACTAGTTATGACTTACACAATCAAGAGAAGTACTAATGGTGGTGCATTTTCAACAATAGATAATTTTACTGGCTCTAGTTCAAATTATAACTACACAAGTTCAGATAACTCAATGCCATCTGGGGTTAATCGTTATATTTTACAAATGACAAATGGTGGAACTACACTCACTAGTACTGATACCATTACGATTTCGAATCAACCAACCGTTACTACAAGTGTTAGTTCTTTAAGTGCATTTACACAAACAATAGGAACCCCATCATTTACTCTTGGTTTTACAGTTTCTGGTTCTAATTTAACTAATAACATTACCGTTACAGCTCCAAGTAATTTTCAAGTTTCACCTGATGGTGTTAATTGGTCTAGCAGTTACAGCATTACACAATCTGGTGGAGTTGTTGCAGCAACAACAGTAAATGTTCGTTTAAATGCTGGCTCAAATGGTAGCTATTCAGGCAATGTTACTTGTGCTACCACAGGTGGCAATACAGTTAGTGTTGCTGTAAGTGGAACAACATCATCAGTACCGCCATACGTGGCTACCTTATTACAACAATGGCCACTTACTACAAGTAATGCTGATAGCAGTGGAGTAAGAGCTGTTGGAATTAATGCTAGTAGTTACACTGGTAACAGATTATTTGTTTCAAACAATGCAACGACCCCAGCATTCCCTCCTTACTCAGGCACCTATGGTTTAGCATTTGGTCCATCTACAACCACAACATCTAATGGATTATGGACAACAGCAAATAATGGTACTGGTGGTAACTTGAGTAGGTTACATTACTTACAATTCACTATTTCTGGCGAAACTGGATATGGCGTTAGAATCGATTCATTGATTTTATCTTCAGCATTTTATAATACTAATAGCAATACTAGGTTAGCTGTTGTTTATTCTAAATCAGGATTTGCATCAGATTCTGCTGATATTACAAGTGGAGGAACCTTGGCTGGAAGTGCATTAAGTGGTACGGCTTTTGGTAGTTTTGCAAATCCAATAGCCTTAGCAAATCAAACTGGAGGACCAACGAATGTTTATAGATTACCGCTAAATAGTTCTACTGGAGTTACACTTACAAGTGGGCAAACTTTAACTGTTAGACTTTATTTCGCATGTGGTAGTACTGGTACTCCTAGACACGCATTCCTAAAAAATGTGCAATTAAAAGGAAGCGTTACTGCACCTGCACCAACCATTACTTCATTTACACCAACATCACAAATTAGTGGAGGAAATGTTGTTATTACCGGTACTAGTTTCAGTAATGTAACATCAGTTTCTTTTGGTGGAACTAACGCAAGTAGTTTCACTGTAAATAGTGGCACACAAATTACTGCAACTGTAGCTAATGGAACAAGTGGAAATGTTAGTGTTACTACAACTAGCGGAACTGCTACTTTAAGTGGTTTCACTTTCCAAACACCTACAACCTATTATAATGTTGCAAATAGCGATGTAACTAATATAAATAACTGGGGTACAAATCCAGATGGTTCTGGTACTAATCCATCAAACTTTACAAGCAATTTACAAACATTTAAAATTGCCAATTCAGGAGCTACTATGAGTGGTGCTTGGACTGTTAGCGGAACTAATAGTAAAATTGTTGTAGGAAATGGAAGTGCAGTATTCAATCAAACAGAAAATATTAATGGTATAATAGATGTTGAAGATAATGGTGATTTAGAAATTAAAGTTTCTAACGCACCAACTTTAGGTACTCTATTTAGTGGTAGCACTGTAGGCTACTCTGGAACTGGAGTTGCTCAAAATATTGCTGCAGCAAATTATTACAATTTAACATTATCTGGTAGTGGTGCAAGAAGCTTCCCTGCAAGTGTGGTTGGTATTGCAAATCAATTTACTAACAACAGCTTCACTTCGTCTGGAACTGGTTCAATAATTAGTTTTAATGGTAATTCACCTCAAACAATTCCTTCATTTACTTACGATAGTTTAATAATCAATAATACAAATGGTTGTGCCACGCAAGGTGGTGGTAGTGCAGTTGTTGTAAATAGAGGTTTGAATATTTTTAATAATTTTACTGTTGATGCTGGAGATTTAGTAACACTAGCAAGTACAAATGGTGTTGCATTTACTGTAGCAAGTGGTAAAACATTAACTGTTTCTGGTACTTTAAACAACCAATCTTCTGGAGTTGTAACTTGGGGTTCTTTATCTTCATCTGCATCAGGCTCTACTGCTGCAAATGCTGACTCTGCAAGATTTGTAGTTAACAGTGGTGGTATTTATAGAATCAATGCTGTTGTTCCAAACTCCTATTATATTTCTGTTGGTAGTTTTAAACCAGGTTCTGAAATTCAAGTACAACAAGGCTCTCCTAGAATTCCTTTTTATGTTGGCGGTAATGTTACTTGGAATTCAACAGGAGTTGGTACTCTTATTCAACAAAATACTAGTTCAATTGGAGGTAACTTAACTGTTAATGCTGGTCAACTTAATAATGGTGCTGGTGGTACAGGTAGAACTTTAAATATATATGGCAAACTTAAAGTGCAAGGTGGAGAGTATGAGCCTGCTGGATTAGGTAATACAGCTGCACAAATAGTAAATGTTTATGACAGTATAGTAGTAACTAGTGGTAATTTATATGCTACTTTATCTACAACTGGTGGTACAGGTACTATTAACTCTTATGGCAATATTGTTAATACTGGAGGTAATTTAGGTTTAGCATCAACCAACACAATTGGTGGCTCATTAATTTTATTAGGCTCTACTACACAAACGTTAAATTCTACTTTCCAAAACCAAATTAATTTGGTTGTTAATAATACAAGTGGCGTGAATATTGGTAATAATATTTCTGTGGCTAATTTAACTTTAACAAATGGTGTTGTAAATATGGGTAATAACACATTAGCTGCATCTGGGGTAACAAGAACCAATGGATGGGTTAGAGGAATTTTACAAAAAAGAATAGCGGTTGGTACAAATGTGGCAGCAACTTTTGAATTAGGTGATGCTGCTAACTATCTACCAGTTAATTTAACTTTTGCAAGTGTTTCTTCAGCAGGAGATGTAGCTGCAAGCTTTAACACTCCTATTTCAGCTGTACCTAATTATGCAACTGCACCTATTAGCTGTAATACTTTTGTAAATAAATACTGGACTTTAAATAATGTAAATACATTAGCATTTACTACCTATGATGCTACATTTAATTATGTTAGTGCTGACTTATCAGGTGGTGCTGTTTCATCGTCTTTAATTGCTGCCATTTATGGTTCAAATTGGACTACAAAATCAACTTCGTTTGGTACTAACGCGAATACTGTGAGTGCTTTAACTAATCTGGGTAATGTTGTTTTAGGAAATTCATTTTCTACTGTTACTCCTTTCATTTCTATTAGCACTGCAAGTACATCTGTATGTAGTGGCAATAGTGTTTCATTTACTGCTAATGGTATTAATGGAGGCCCAAGCCCTTCTTATCAATGGACCAGAAATGGCTCAAATGTTGGTAGTGGAAGTGCTATCACATTTTTACCGGGAACATTAAGTAATGGAGATGTTATTAATTGTATATTAACAGCAAATAATCCTTGTCAAACTACACCAACTGCTGTTAGTAATACAATACAATTAACAGTAAAATCAAGCCCTGTGGTAAATCAAATACAAAATCAAGCTGGTACTGTTATCAACTCAGCTTCAATTTGTATTCTAGGTAGTGCTGGAACAACTCGTTACGGCAACACAACACCTTTTGGAACTTGGAGCAGCAGCGACCCATTGGTTGTAAGTGTAAACAATCAAGGTTTTGTAACAGGAAATAGTAATGGCATTGCTACTGTGAGCTATAGTTTAGCTTCTAATAATGGATGTGTTGCAACTTCAAATGTACTAGTAACTGTAGCTCCTGCAACAGCACCTAACGCTATAACTGGTGCTAGCAATGTTTGTGCAGGTTCTAGCATAGCAGTTAGCAACTCAACTCCAAATGGAGTTTGGAGTTGTTTACAAACAAGTCAAGCTACTGTAAATTCAACAGGAGTATTATTAGGAAAAAGTGCTGGTTTTGCAACTGTTAATTATACTATAACTAATGCAGCAGGTTGCACTGCTTTAGTAAGCAAAACAATTACTGTAAATGCTCTACCTGCAGTTCCATTAATTGCTTATGCACCAGGAACAGTTTTATCAGGACCATCATCTCCATTCTATGGTGCACCAACTGGTAGTTTTTGTGTTGGTAAAACTTTCTCATTAACAGGTTCTCCAGCTGGTGGAAGCTTTAATTCAAGCGGTGTTGCTAGTATTATTGGCAACACAGTTACAATCAATGCTGTGGGTGCTGGCAGTATTACTTATACTTTCACAAATTCTAATGGTTGTAGCAATAGCAGAACACTTAGTGGTAATGGTTTTGCTTGTGCTGCAAGAGGAGTGAATAGCAATAACGAATTTATTGCAAACAATAGCTTTACAATGTTCCCTAATCCTGCACGTAACACAATTAGTTTACAGATTAACGAATTAATTGGAAGTGGCAATGCCATTGTTACTGATTTATATGGTAAAGTTGTTAAATCACAATCATTAAGTATTGGCACAAATACAATTGATATTACTAAACTCGCAAAAGGATTTTATTTGGTAAGTGTTGTAACAAATGAAGGAAAATCTACTAAAAAATTAATAGTAGAATAAATAGCTTTATTTGAAATAAAAAACCCCAAAGCTCAATTGCTTTGGGGTTTTTTATTTCCTTTAGTTAATTAAAAAATAACAATACCAAAAAAAAAATACGTAGCATTAACTGACAACATTTTATAAAAAACTATTACTTTACAATAATTACAACTTTAAATAAATTTTAATATGAAAAGAGGATACGTAGAATCAAGTATTGTAAAAACAGCAGGTTATGATAGAAATGAGTTGAAATTAGAAGTTGAATTAAAAAAAGGAACCATTTTTCAATATTTTAAAGTTCCGGAAACTGTTTACGATGAAATGCGTTTGTCTAGTTCGTATGGAAGATATTACCTAGCAAATATTAGAGGTAAATATCAGGAAACTGAAGTGAAAAAAATGTAACAATCTCTATGATGTATAAATGCTATGCAATTTGCTAAACTTAAGCACACTAATTTGTATAAATTAATAGTATTGTATTATGTTTTTTACAATACAGTGTAATAAATGTAGCAGCTTTAATGTTATTCTCTAAAAAATAATTTAGTTTATGAAGTAATTTTACCCATTACTTTCAATTTGAATTTTACAAAAAAAATATTCGCAGTTATCTTAACTATTGTTTGTGCAATATCACAAGCTCAGGTTAGTGGCTTATCTAATTTTAGACAAAAGACAATTAGCACAAAAGGAATTGTTTTGTTAGATAATAAAAGTATCGTTCCTAAAACAATTCAAATAGAAAGCATTGATAGCAGTAATTATTATATTGACTATATTAACTCGACACTAATCTGGAGAAAAAAACTAGATGTTGATAGTATTCAAATTGCATATCGTGTTTTTGAAAACAACTACAATAAAATATTTCAACGTTTTAATTACGACAGTATTAAAAATAATTTCATAGCAACACAGCCATATTTATTTACAAGTGCTCGAAATAATTATAATGATAATAATGCTTCATTCTTAGACTTTGGTAAAATCAATTACAGTGGAAGTTTTGGAAGAAATTTAAGTTTTGGTAATAATCAAGATGCTGTTTTTAATTCACAACTGAACCTACAAATGAATGGACTAATTGGAGATAGCATTGAAATTACTGCTGCCATTACCGATAATAATATTCCAATTCAGCCAGATGGTACAACTCAACGCCTGAATGAGTTTGACAGAATTTTACTTCAATTTAAAAAAAAGAATTGGCAATTGAGTTTGGGTGATATAGACATCAGACAAAATCAAAATTATTTTTTAAATTTTTATAAACGCCTTCAGGGTGTTTCATTTTATACTGAGCAAAAAAATAAAAATAAATTTATTATTACTGGTGCTATTGCTAAAGGTAAATTCAATAGAAATGTATTTAATGGACAGGAAGGAAATCAAGGCCCTTACAGATTACAAGGAGCCAATAGTGAAATTTATTTTATTGTTTTAGCAGGAACAGAAAGAGTTTTTATTGATGGTGAATTGTTGAGCAGGGGCGAAGATCAAGATTATATAATTAATTACAATACCGCCGAACTTACATTTACTCCAAAGCGAATGATAACAAAGGATAGAAGGATTCAAGTAGAGTTTGAATATGCAGAAAGAAGTTATCTAAATTCTATGTTTTATGTAAGCAACGAAGCTCAGTTGAATAAAAACTTGAAGGTTAATATTGCAGCTTACACCAATTCAGATGCCAAAAACTCTCCTATCAATCAGCAGTTAGATACAAAGCAAAAACAGTTTCTTGCTAACCTTGGTAACAATAATCAAAATGCATTTTATCCTTATGAAAATATAGATAGTTTTTCTGCAACAAAAATTTTATACGCAAAAAGAATAAATCCTACTGGCACTAGTGATAGCATTTATGTTTACTCAATAAATAAAGACAGTGCAAGGTATAATTTAGTGTTTACTGATGTGGGTGCCAATAAAGGAAATTATATACCTTATTTTAATGGAAGCAATGGTAAAGTTTATCAATACATTGCCCCAATAAATGGTATTGCACAAGGTAATTATGAGCCTGCTCAATTTTTAGTAACTCCCAAAAAGCAACAAATCATAACACTTGCAACTGAGTATCATTTTAGCAAAAAAACAATTTTAAAAACAGATTTTGCCATAAGCAATTATGATGTAAACACATTTTCATCTACAAACAAAAATGATAATAAAGGGATGGCCGGAAAAATCGTTTTATTGCAAAATAACAAACTAAATAAAACGCTACAAATAAACACTACACTCAGTTACGAATTTACTGAAAGAACATTTAAACCTCTTGAAAGGCTTCGCAGTGTTGAGTTTGCTAGAGATTGGGGTTTACCAATTGTACCAACCATAGCATCTGAATACTTACCAAAAGCTAGTTTTGAATTGAAGGATAATAAAAAAAATTCAATGCAATATATTGCTGAAGGTTATGCAAGAAGCGATGACTACAAAGGCTTTAGACAAAGTTTGCAACACCTGCACACAATTAATGATTGGCAGTTTAAAACCAATATAAGCTTCACAAATAATTCAACCCCTACATCGAGTGGATATTATTTTAAACCCAATGTAGAAGTATTGAAATTATTAAAAAACTTTTACAATTACACAATTGGCTCTACCTATGCTTTAGAACATAACGAACAACGATATATCCCAACAGATACCATACTTTCAACAAGTTTTGCTTTTGAAACAATCACTGCTTTTATTAAAAGTAATCAAGAAAAAAATAATAAATGGAGCGTCACTTATTTTACAAGAGCAGACAAAATTCCCTCTCAAAAACTTTTACAACAAACAGACAGAAGCAACAACTTTAATATTCAAGCCGACCTACTACAAAATCAGAATCATCAATTCAAACTTAGTTTAACTTATAGAGAGTTGCAAATAACCAATCAAAATATTACTACCCTAACACCTGATAATAGTTTACTTGGTAGAGTACAGTATAATATTAACGAAGGGAAAGGGTTTATAACAGGCTATTTTTTATACGAATTAGGTGCAGGGCAAGAACAACGCAGAGATTACAGTTATCTTGAAGTGCCTGCTGGCAGAGGACAATATGCTTGGAATGATTATAACAATGATGGCATTACCCAACTTAACGAATTTGAAATTGCCTTATTTGCCGACCAAGCAAAGTACATTAGAATATTTACCCCAACCAACCAATACATTAAAGCAAATTACAACCAATTTAACTACAATTTAAACATCAGCCCAAGGGCTATTGCTGCTTCAATTAAGAGTAAAAAAATGAAGAATTTTATTACAAGATTTAATCTTCAATCTTCATTACAAATAAGCAAGAAAATTATCAGCGATGGTAGTTTGTATTCTAATCCTTTTGAGAACAATATCAATGATACTTCACTCATTAATCTTACAAATACTTTTAGCAATACGTTATCTTTTAATAGAACAAGTTCTAGCTGGGGAATTGATATTACCAATGTAAGTAACTTTAACAAAGCCCTGCTAACTTATGGGTTAGAAAGCAGGCAATTACAAGATTGGATGGTAAAAGCTAGAATAAATTTCAAAAAGTTTTACTCGCTTGAGTTGGTGCAAAAATTTGGTACTAATGATTTAAGCACACCACAATTCAATAATAGAAATTACAATATTTCTATTATAAATACTGAACCAAAATTCACTTACACGAACACTACAAAATATCGTTTACAAACGTCTTATCAATATTTAAAAAAGCATAATAGCATTGATTTTGGTGGCGAGCAATCTGTTGCAAACTCACTTAATTTGGAGGGTAAATACAATAGCGTTCAAAACAGTAGTTTACTAGCAAAATTCACCTATACAAGCATTGCTTTTACTGGCACTAAAAACACTACCATTAGCTATATAATGCTTGATGGATTATTGCCAGGCAAAAACTATTTATGGAACATAGAATTCACTAAACGCCTCAATAATAATTTTGAAATTAGCTTTAATTATGAAGGTAGAAAACCAGGAGAGTCAAGGGTGATAAATATTGGACGAGCAAGCATTAGAGCAATACTGTAACATTTATCGTATCAAAACAACAGTTCCTTTCTTAGTTATCACTTTTCCCAAATAATCCTGACCTTGAACTGTGTAAATAAAAGTACCCGAACTTTGTGTTTTACCTTCATAACTACCGTCCCACCCCTTTCCTATTTCATTTGTTGTAAAAAGCATTTGACCCCAACGATTATAAATATTGAAATAATCTAAACGTGTAATTCCCACAGGTGTTGGTTTTATAATATCGTTCTTACCATCATTATTTGGAGTAAAAGCATCAGGAACAAAAATATCGGGTAATGATTTAAACACTTTAATCCGTATATCATCTGTTGCAAAACAATCTTCTTTTGTGTAAGCTTTTACTACATAAACCACACTATCAATACTATTAGAAAATATAGCTATTGGATTGTCTAAATTGGGATTACTTAAAAATTGTAAACCAGTATTTGTATTACTAGTCCAAGTAAACTTTTTATCGCTTATATTACTAACTAATGCTTGCAATTGAAGGGGTTGACCAATTACTACAGAAGTATCTCTACCAGCAAACACACTAAATGGTTGAATCACATCTACAACAGTTGTATCTCTAACAGGTTTTAAGCATCCTGTTAAATTTTGAACAGTTAATATGTAGTTGGTTGTAAAAGCAGGTGTTGCAATAGGATTTAGAATTGTACTATCAGATAAAGTACTTCCTGGCGACCAGTAAAATGTATTACCATTCTCTACCCCACTAATTTGCACACTCTGACCTCGACAAATGGAAGTGTTAGCACCAGCTGTAACTTTAGGATAAGGAAAAGCAAATAATGTAACAGAATCTTGATCTTGGCATTTCCCCAAGTTAGCTTTAACATAATAAGTTGTTACAGCTTGTGTTGGCGTAGCTGTTGGATATTTTAGTGTAGAATCGTTTAAAGTTAGTGAAGGCGACCACGAATAGCCTAAGGCAAAACTATTTGTTTGCATTTTAAAGCCATCGGTAAGGCAAATATTACTATTTATACCTGCATCAACAGTTATAAAGTCTAATACATTTACTTTAACTGTATCCTTGTTAATACATCCATTATCTGTAACAGTTAAAATGTATAAAGTTGTATCTTTTGGAAAAGTAAGAGGGTTAGGACTTGTAGTGTTTAATATAAAAGAATTAGGACTCCAAGAATAATTGGGAGCATTTGAAAAAGCTTGCAACTGAAGTGTATCAATACTACAAATTAAAGTATCTTTAAATGCTAGCTTAATAGTTGGCTTATCAAGCACTGTAATAACTTTACTAATTGTATCGTAGCAGCCCTTGCTGCTGTGTGCATATAACGTAACTCTTCTATCTCCTGGCGTTAAATATTTATAACTTGTGTTTTTTTGAATGGATGTATCACTTTGTAATAATGGCTCTCCAAAATCCCAATGAACACTATCAACAAATCCATACTTAGCTATAGTAGTGTTGTTAAACAAAAATGGGTTCTGAAAACAAAATCCAGAAAAAGTAAAGTTTGGTGTAAAGCCAGGATATACCCTTACTAAAGCTGTTGCAGAATCTCTACATCCTAACGATGCAACTACCAATTTAAGTGTATAAACACCCGTATCTGCATAAGTGTATGTTGGTGTTGGTTGTGTAGACGTATCAGTTAAAGAATTTGTTACACCAAAATCCCATTTATAGCTTGTAATATTTGTAGCAGTATTTTCATTTTGAAAAGACATTGTGAATCCGTCACAAGTAATGTAATCAGGCTTTAGTGTTGCTGCTGATAATTCACAATTAGCAACATTAATATGAATCTCTTTTTTATTGCTACCAATTAATATTCCATTACGATACTCTAGTGCACACACAGCAACAACATATTCACCAGTAGCATCTGGTGCAATTCCGTTTATTAGCCCAGTTATTGGATTAATAAACAATCCTGCACCCATTGGCATAGTGCCACTAAAACCAGCACTGTAAGCAACACTTTGATAAGGAGGATTTGCTGGAGGGTCTGGCTTAGCACCTGAACCACCAGAATTACCACCATGTAAACCATCGCAAAAAACATAAGCTAGTGAATCTCCATCGGCATCGGTAGCAGAAAAATCAAAAGTAAAAGGAGTATTATGACATACAATAACAGTGTCTTTTTGCTGAAATAAAGGACTACTATTTTGACTATAACTTGCACCTAAAATACTGCCAGGTATTTTATTAGAATAAGTAATACCAAATTGATCAGAATTAACAATATTAATAATGCCGCCAATTCTACAACAACGTTGAACAGCAAGTGTATATCCATTATCATTAAATGGAAACTCAATAATAGCTACATAATTATCAATTCTATAACATACAGAACCCACAGACGGCTTGGGCGTAATGCAGGGGTCAAATGTGGTAATACTAGGTCTATCGGTTGATGAAAGTGGAATGGTAATTTTTTGAATAAAAGCATTTGTACCACCATCAAAAATTCCCAAAACAACATCTGCATCAATTTGATTTCCATTAGATGTGCAAGAAAGATATTGCCTTACAGTAACCTTGTAAGTGTTTGTTTTTTTCAAGGCATCTGACTTAATAAATTCGTATTGTATCCACCCTCCTTTCAAGTGAAATGCAAGTAAGGTTTTACTGCATAAAAAAATGAATAATAATAAAACGATTCTTTTCATATTATTAGGTAAATAGCATTATGAATTTACTAAAAAATAAAGTTATTGATATTTACATTATTATGACGCCAATAATGGTAATAATGTTGCATCAACTAAATATTATTTCTGATTTTATAAAATAAAGATGGTTTAACAGTAACACAAAAAATAAAAAACCTCGAAGTTTTACTCTTCGAGGTTTTTAGTTTTTATTCAATTTGTTATTCTTTTACAAATTTTTGTATCTCAGTTTTACCATCTGAATTGGTTACTTCAATGTAGTAAATTCCTTTAGATAAACTATTTACTGGTATTGGTGTTATTCCATTTTTAATAACATTATTATTAGTTAATAACACTTTACCTAGCATATCAATAACTCTTATTTGTTTAGCATCATTTACCTTAACATTAACAGTATTTTTTGTAGGATTAGGATAAAGTGAAATTGACAATTGATAACTATTAATTGATAGCTGCTTTATTTCACTGTATGTAAACTTACCATCTTTATCTATAAGTTTCAATCTGTAGTAAATTATTTTAACAGTAGCAGGTAATTTACTATCAACAAATTCATATTGACTAGCAGATCCATTAGCAGTTACTTTTCCAATATTTTCAAAATTTCTTCCGTCAATGCTTCTTTCCACTTGATATTCCTTGGCATTGATTTCTAATGAGCTATACCAAGTTAATTTTGATTTATTATTTTCTTGAACAACTATAAATTTACTAATTGAGATTGGTAATACGATGCTAACAGTATCAATTTCACTATTACAACCTTCAAGGCTTACTGCTACTACTTGCATTTTACCATCTGTTGCATTTGCAGCAAAATCTACTATTATATTCTCTGTACCTTGACCAGTAGCAATTGTTGCTCCTGTGCCTGTATAAGACCATACATAAGTAAATACATTAGGGACTGTTGTACAACTATAAACAACTCCTGTTGCTGGCACATTTACATTGGTGCTGCTAGTTGTAATCATTGGTTTTGCAGGAGATTGATTAATAGTTAAATTTAAGGTAGCTATACTATCACAACCATAGGCATTCAAACCTTTCCAAGTGTATGTTCCACTTGTAGTGTAAGTGTTTCCATCGCTCCATAAAAATTTATTACAAGAACTTGTTGTAGTTACCGATGTTGTTGTATCGCTAATGTTTAAAATTAAAGTTGCTATACTATCACAACCATAAGCATTTAAACCTTTCCAAGTGTAAGTGCCTGCAACGCTATAGCTATTCCCATTCCAACTATATGGTAAAGCATTGCTACATAAGGTTTTCAACTCGTTTGAAATACTTGTATCCTTTACAAAAAGCATTAAAGTAGCAATACTATCGCAACCATTGCTACCCAATGAAGTATCATTATAAGTTCCTGCCATTACAAATTGTTTACCAGCCCAACTGTAAGGTAAAGCATTGTTACAAACAGTATCATATTTTAATGAAGTGGCATTTGGTTTTACTGTAACAACAGTAGTTAAAGTAGATTTACAAGATTGTGATAAGCTTTGCATAGGTATAGCAATGTGGCCTGGGCTTGCAGCACCAAAGTTTACAACACCACTACCATAATTACCTGCACCAACATTTGCTCTTGTTAAAAATTGGTTGCTTAAAAATCCGTTATCAGCACTGTAAGCAATAAAAACTCTAACATCGCCACCTGTGTAGCCAATAGCAGATTTAGGAATTGCAATTTCAAAACCCTGTGTTTGTGTATTATTAGCAGGATTTGCACCAATGCTGTAACCAGATGCTGGAGCTAAATTTGAACCAATATAATTACTGATACTAGTGCCACCAGCTGCAACACCTTGTAATTCTACTAAATCAAAATAGAATTGAGTTCTGCCTGCATCAGTACCAATACCTAAACAATAGTCTGCATCAAACCCTGGGTCGAATACATTACCAGAATTAAAGTTTTTTATGGCATTGTTACCAATTCCATTTCTTCCATAATTTCCTGTATTATAGCCTCCATTTTTACTATCAATAAAAACCATTATTCTATTGCTATTTTGCACATTACCTGCAATAGCAAGGTACAAATTATCATTATCAGCTCTAGAATAAACAGCATTTAACTCGTGCCCTGCACCAAAACCAGAAGATGGCCCCCAAGTAGAAACTGCTAATGGTTTACCCCAAAAATTTTCAGCTATATCACCATCAAAAGTTGGTTTAGTATTAGTTGCTTCAACTGTATAAACTACTCCAGAATTTACTGTAGTTAAATTTGGTGTAACATATTGGGTTGTAGTATCATTTTGCAATAAGGTAGCATTGCTGTAAAAAGCATAGTTATTTACGCCACCATCAGCACTGTTCACACTAAAATTAACATTAGAGTTGTTGCAAATTTCAGTAGAAGATATAGGGCTTAAAGTAGCATTAGGCTTATTAATAGGCATCACCATTTTTTGGTTACTAAAATAATTGCCACAACCAGGAATGCTAACTTGCACTACATACTGTGTTGGATACGCATCATTGATGTTTATTACAGAGTCGTTGCTGAACATCGACCAAGTATTTGAAATATAATCTTGTTTACTCCAAGCATAAGCAACACCAGGGAAATTTGCAGCACTAATATTAGTTGAAAGTTGTGCAAATGCAGTATCACCACAATATGCACCACTATTAATAATATCAATAGATGCTATATTGCTTAATATACTTAGGTTCAATATAGCTGTACTATCGCAACCAACAGCATTTGTTCCTTTCCAATTATACGTTCCACTTGTTGTGTAGGTAATTCCATTCCATAAATAACTGCCACAAGCTGTTTGATTTGTTGTTGAAGTAGATGAATTATTTACTGTTAAAAATAATGTATCGGCACTTGCACAACCATTTGTATTATTATAGTTATGAACATAGATACCACTAATTTTGTAAGTAACACTATTCCAAACTAAGCTATCACAAACTGTTTGACTATTAGTTGTAAATGTACCTGAGTTTATAGTTAAGAATAATGTATCAACACTTGCACAACCATTACTATTTACATAACTAAAGGTATCTGTTGTAGTAGTAGTGTAAGTTCTGCCATTCCACATATAACTATCACAAGCACTTGTTGTAGTCACATTGTTTGTTGGTGTGTTGATTGTTAATACTAATGAATCGATATGTGTGCAACCTGCTGCATTGGTTGAGGCTACTGTATAAGTGCCACTTGAAGTGTAAACTTGACTATTTAATAACCAAGTATAACTACCACAAGCAGATGCAGTAGTTAAAGTACTTGTAGAATTATTAATTGTTAAATACAGTGTATCAACACTTGCACAACCATTACTATTTACATAACTAAAAGTATCAGTTGTAGAAGCTTTGTAAGTTCTACCATTCCAAACATAACTATCACAAGCTGTTTGAGTGGTTACATTATGAGTACTTGTGTTTATTATTAAATTTAATGTTACCAAACTATCACAACCACCAACATTGGTTAAATGCACTGTGTCTGTATTATTATTTGCATAATACCATTGATTTTTATCTGCCCAATAAAAACTATCGCAAGCAGTTTGAGTATTAGTATATGTTGTAGGTGTGCAAGGTGTACCCATTTTTATTACAAAAACATCTTGCCCACCAGCAGAAGTTAAATTTATGGCTGTACCTGAGGGATTAAAGTTTACTGTATTGTTGTAGTAACCTGTCAAAAGTATATTATTTTTATTATCCAATGCTATATTATTGCTAGCAGTTGCCCCAGTACTACCTCCAAAGTTTTCTGCCCATAAAAAGTTGCCATTTACATCTAACTTTTGAACATAAGTATCACCCGAAGTGCTATTAGCTGTAAGATTGTATGTTGAATTTGAGGGGTCAAAGTCAGCAGTACCAACAAAAATACCAGTGCTATATACATTATAATTAGCATCTGTAGTAATTGCATAGCCAGCTGTGGTTGCTCCTGAAATTGTTTTTGCCCAAACATAATTGCCATTCATATCTAATTTTAATATGTAGCAGCTATTAGAGCCCGTACCCGAAGTAAGATTACTAACACCCGAATTAGGGTCAAAATCAACAGTTCCAGAGAAATAACCAATGATATATACATTGGTACTAGCATCAACTGTAATACCTTTATTATAATCAGCATTTGCTCCTCCTATAGATTTTGCCCATATATAGTTGCCATTGTTATCCAATTTAGATATAAAAACATCTTGCCCTCCATTACTTACCAAGTTATGGGTGTTTGTAGAAGGGTCAAAATCTGCTGTACCATTAAAAGTACCAGTAGTGTATATGTTACCATTAGCGTCTAAACTAATTGCTACAGGAACGTCAATTCCTGTACCGCCAAAAGATTTAGCCCAAATAAAACTACCGTTGGCATCAAGTTTTGAAACAAAAATATCGCTACTTCCCCCACTCGTAAGGTTGTAAGTTGATGTCGAAGGGTCAAAATCGCAAGTACCACCATAAGAGCCAAGAATATAGATATTTGCATTAACGTCTAATGATAGCCCATAGGGAAAATCGTTTGTGCTTCCTCCAAAAGATTTTGCAAAAATAAAATTACCATTGCTATCTAGTTTTGTAATAAATGCATCAGACAAGCCAACACTTGTATAATTAGAGGCAGTTCCCGAAGGGTTAAAGTTAACAGTCCCGCTATAATATCCAGCAATATACACATTGCCATTTACATCTACAGCAATACCAAAAGCTGCGTCATCTCCAGTGTTTCCAAAACTTTTTGCCCAAATAAAATTACCATTCGCATCAGACTTTGTCACAAATACATCGTTGCTGCCATTGCTAGTAAGATTGTAAGTTGTAGCTGAGGCGTCAAAGTCAGCAGTTCCTCTAAAAAACCCTGTTGTGTAAACATTACCAGCATTATCAGTAGCAATTCCTTTTGGATTTTCTAAAGAAGTACCACCCATAGAGTTTGCCCAAATTGTGGTTGGTAATTGTGCTTTTGCATTTTGTATAAAAAATACACTTAACAAAAAACTGCACATTAATACTTTAAAAGAAAGTTTGTAGATAGTTTTCATATAGTTTTCGTTTTATTTAAAGTTTGGAAATTCGAAGTTAATAACAAGTATTATTATACGATAAAACTTTATTTTAACATTTCTATTTTATTATACAAAAAGCCCTGAAAGGATTTAACTCTCAGGGCTTTTTATACAAATATGAAAATTTGTTTAAAATTAGCGTTTTACAAACTTTTCAACGGTTCTTGTTTCATTGCTTAGAATTTCAACAAAATAAGTTCCTGCATTTAAGTTGCTAACTGGTATTTGTACTACTCCATTTGCATTAATAGCAATAGTGGTGTAAACAATCTTGCCTAAAGTATTAATTATATTTACTTGTTTAGCCGACCCATTGCTTATTCTAACATTCAAAATATCAGCAACTGGATTAGGGTAAATAACAATACTAATATTCTCTGCTTTAAAGTTTACTGTTCTTACAGCACTATATTCAAATCTACCATCTCTATCAACTTGTTTTAATCTATAGTAATTATTTTCAATGAATGGTTTTAAATCAGTAAAGCTGTAATCACTTGCAAATCCTTTTGCAGCGACAGTTGCAATAGTTACAAAGTTTCTACCATCAATGCTTCTTTGTACTTCAAAGTTTTTGCTGTTGATTTCGCTAGATGTTGTCCATTGTAATAAAGCAGTTTTACCTACTTTGGTTGCAGTAAAGTTGCTTAATGTTACTGGCAAAATAATATTTGCACTTGTTGGTAAACTAACACAATTTCCATTACTTGCTACAACCTGCATATCTCCATTGGTGGCATTAGCTGCAAAGTCTGCTGTAATGTTTTCAGTACCTTGCCCAGATACAATTGTTACGCCAGTTCCTGTATAACTCCAAGTATAAGTTGTAGTTCCACTTACTGTGCTACAACTATATGCAACCGCTGTTGCAGGCACAGTAACATTTAAAGTGCTTGTTGTAATAGTTGGACTTGCAGGAGTTACATTGATAGTTAAATTCAAAGTATCAATATTACTACAACCACTTGCATTGGTGGATGCAAAATAGTATTGACCACTTGTGGTGTATGTAGTACCATTCCAAGTAAAGCTATCACAAGCTGTTTGGCTAGTATTACTTGATGTAGAATAATTGATAGTTAAATTCAATGTATCAATATTGCTACAGCCACTTGCATTGGTAGATGCAAAATAGTATTGTCCACTCGTTGTGTAAGTTGTTCCATTCCAAGTATAACTATTGCAGGCTGTTTGGCTAGTATTACTTGATGTAGAATAATTAATAGTTAAATTCAATGTATCAATATTGCTACAACCACTTGCATTGGTAGATGCAAAATAGTATTGTCCACTTGTTGTGTAAGTTGTTCCATTCCAAGTATAACTATTGCAAGCTGTTTGGCTAGTATTACTTGATGTAGAATAATTGATAGTTAAATTCAATG
>JBMLRA010000342.1:0-10365 GCA_049241265.1 Chitinophagaceae bacterium | reverse complement strand
TTATTGGGGCTTGACGAATATTGCCTCAACATTTGTTCTTTATTGTGCTTCAGTTATAGGCTAACCTAACTCGAATTACCCAACAAAGCCTAGTTTTTTAGTTGGCTGCTAGACTGACAGACCACATTTTAAATGATAATTAAATTAGAAAAATGATTTTTAGGGAAGCCAAAATTGACGACATAAAGCAAATACAAATTGTTAGAAATTCAGTAAAAGAAAACACCTTATCAAATCCAAATTTAGTTACAGACCAAGATTGCGAAGAATTTATAACAGTAAGAGGCAAAGGTTGGGTTTGTGAAATTGATGATACCATTGTTGGTTTTGCAATAGCAGACCTGAAAGAAAACAATATCTGGGCTTTGTTCTTACATCCAGAATTTGAAGGCAAAGGCATAGGACAGAAACTGCATAAAATTATGTTAGATTGGTACTTTACTCAAACTAAGAATACAGTTTGGTTAGGAACAGCATTTAACACAAGAGCAGAAAAGTTTTATAAAAAAGCAGGTTGGACAGAGATAGGGCTTCACGGAACGAAAGAAACAAAATTTGAAATGACATTTGAAACTTGGAAACTATTGAACTAATTTTTCTGACAGACAAAGAGAGAAATACTCTAGGTAACAATTAGATTTGTCATTTTTAGGCAGACTACTATAATCAGCAGCAGCAACATCTGTATTTACTTTAAAAGGTATATCCAAAATCGAATATTTTAAACATTGCAAATGCACAATATTCTTTGCATTGTATGTTTCTTTGCGAAAATATTTATGCGAGATGAATTTATCTGAATTATATCAAAAAGCTTCAAACTTTGAATTTCTTTCTGTTGAAGAAGGCATGTTTCTATTCAACAATGCTCCATTAACAGAGTTAATGTTTGTAGCAGATGAACTGCGTAAAAAACAAGTGCCACACGGCAAAGTAACTTGGCAAATTGATAGAAATGTAAACACTACAAATGTTTGTATTGCCAATTGCAAATTTTGTAATTTTTATAGAATTCCAGGACACGCAGAAGCATATATTACAGATATGCCAACCTATAGAAAAAAAATTGAAGAAACCATTGCTTGGGGTGGTGATCAATTGTTATTGCAAGGAGGCCATCATCCAGCATTGGGTTTGCAGTATTATGTAGATACTTTTAAACAAATTAAAGCCGAATATCCAAATATTAAACTACACACACTAGGACCACCAGAAATTGCACACATTACCAAACTTGAAAAATCTACACACGTTGAGGTATTGAAAGCATTGAAGGAAGCTGGAATGGACAGCTTGCCAGGTGCTGGTGCCGAAATTTTAATTGATAGAGTTAGGCGATTAATTAGCAAAGGAAAATGTGGAGCAGATGAGTGGCTTGAAATTATGCACCAATGTCATAATTTAAACATTACAACAAGTGCAACAATGATGTTTGGACATGTTGAAACTTTAGAAGAAAGATTTATACATTTAGTAAGAATAAGAGAAGTGCAAAGTCGTAAACCTGAAAATGCAAAAGGCTTTTTAGCCTTTATACCTTGGACGTTTCAAGATGTTGATACATTGCTAACTCGTATTCGTGGTGTACAAAATTTAACCACACCCGATGAGTATATTAGAATGATTGCCATTAGCAGAATAATGCTACCAAACATTAAAAATATACAAGCAAGTTGGTTAACAGTTGGTAAAGAAACTGCACAAATTTGTTTGCATAGTGGAGCCAATGATTTTGGAAGTATTATGCTAGAAGAAAATGTAGTAAGTGCTGCTGGTGCACCTCACAGATTTACCTATAAAAGTATTCAGGAAGCTATTAAACAAGCAGGTTTTGAACCCCAATTAAGAACACAACAATATGAATGGAGAGATTTACCTGTGAATATTCAAGAGCAAGTTGTAGATTATTAATAAAATTATTTAATTAAAATTAATCAATTAAGCATCCACAAAATAATAGGCTTATTAGATTTTTTGATATGCATTGAAAGTGTGTCTAAAAAATGATAAGAAACCATAGTGCAACCTAAGCTATTACAAATTGGTTGAGGATAAGTGGCTTCATCTGGCACACAATCATAAGCATGCAGTACTATGTTTCTATCAAAGGCATTATTGTTGGTTTTATCTAAACCATAAAGTTTATATGCTTTTCCAAACCTTCCTGCATAAGCATAACCAATTTTATATTTTCCAAAGGCACTACAACCACAACCTACGGTGTTACTAAATTTTGCATCAGACAAATAATATTTATTGCAACTACCGTGTGCCACTAATCCTGTAATTGCAATAGTATCTTTTACAAAGTCGTAAACATAAAATCGTTTTTTTCCACTGTGCATTTTCATATCTAAAATAAAAGCTATTGTGGTAGAATAATTATTATCATAACAAAACTTTTTTAATTGCAATGCTTTTTGTTGAACAAAAAGAAACTCTTGATTATTTTCCTTAATTGTTGGTTTGATAGCAATAGGCAAATGATGTTTTGTAAATCGTGGTAGCAATATTATTAATGCTGCAAATAACACAACAGTCAAAAGCAGTAAAAGCAACTTTAGTTTTCTTTTCATTATTTGTATTGATGCAAGCCACGAAATAATTCACAAAAAAACTAAGGCTATGTTAAAAATTAACTGCTGCAAACACTATCTAGCCTTACTTTTACCACCTTATGGAATTTAGTTTTAGTTACGATAAAAAGAAAGTAATTCAAGCACTAAGGCTGCACTTTATAGCACAAGGTGAAATAAAAATAATGATGATATTGGTAAATGTTTTTGCAATTACATCTGCAATATTGTTATCGTTAAAATACATTCGCCCTGAGCCTTTTTTGTTAGGTACAATGATATGGTTGTTAATGTTAATAGCAGTTTGGTATATTCTGCCTTACAACATTTATGGTAAGTCAAATACATTTAAAGACAAGTTTATTGCTTATATAAACACAAATTCTATTAAACTAGAAAATACGCAAGGAGAGGTTGTTTGGCATTGGGATAAGATTAGCTACTTTTTTGAAAGCCCTTATTTTTTTCATCTGTACTTTAATAAGAAGTCTTTTTTCATATTGCCAAAGGAAGGTGTGACAGACGATATTTTGCATGAATTACGTGCATTATTAAACGAAAAACTACACAATAGCAAGAAATAATCGGTTGTAAAATAAAAAAGCCTCGAATTAATTCGAGGCTTTTTTTGTTGGGTTACCAGGATTCGAACCTAGACAGACAGAACCAAAAACTGTAGTGCTACCATTACACAATAACCCAATACCAGCAACCATATTTCTATGATTGGAGTGCAAAAGTATAGGTATGTTTTATTGTAACAAAATAAATTATTAAATAAAAAATAAGAATCATAAAAAAGTTTCCTTAAAAAGCAAATTACAATACAACATCTTGTAAAATATTACTTTTTTCAGGGTGGTCTGTATTAAAATGTAGCCCCCTACTCTCTTTTCTAAATTCAGCACCTTTTACAATCAAATAAGCTACAGTTATTAAATTCCTTAGCTCACATAACTGTGGAGACACTTTTGTGCTTTTATACAGTTCTTCTGTTTCGGCGAATAATAAGTCTAATCGTTTCATTGCTCTTTCTAAACGCACATCTGTGCGAACAATACCAACGTAATCACTCATTATTGATTGCAATTCTTTTTGGCTTTGTGTTATTAAAATCATTTCACGGGGATCGGTTGTGCCAAGTGTATTCCAATCAGGGATTAATTGAGTAAATCTTTGTTGTATTGGTAGTTTAGAATTTTCAATAATTTTTAAAAATGCCCTATGTGCAAAAACCATTGCTTCTAACAAACTATTGCTTGCCAAACGATTGGCTCCATGCAAACCTGTACTTGCACATTCTCCACAGGCAAATAAGTTTTGAATAGATGTTTGAGCAAATTCATCAGTTTGTATTCCACCACAACTGTAATGTGCAGCTGGTGCAACTGGAATTAACTGTTGCATTACATCTATTCCAATACTTAAACATTTCTCATAAATATTAGGAAAGTGATTAATAAATTTTTCTTTATCAAAATGTCTACAATCTAAATACACGCACTCTGTGCCTGCTTTTTTCATTTCATTATCAATAGCTCTTGCAACAATATCCCTTGGAGCAAGGTCTTTCCTAGCATCATATTTTGCCATAAAAGCCTCTCCATCCTTATTTCTAAGGATACCCCCATCGCCACGAACAGCTTCTGTAATTAAAAAACTGGGAGAAACACCAGGTTCATATAAAGCTGTTGGATGAAACTGAATAAATTCCATATTTTCAATTCTTCCTTTGGCTCTGTAAACCATAGCTACTCCATCACCTGTGGCAATTTTAGGATTCGTAGTAGTTCTGTAAGCCTGTCCACAACCACCAGTTGCTAGCAAAGTTGTGTTGCATAAAATTTTTTCAATTTGATTGGTATTTAAGTTTAAAACATAAACACCTAAACAGGTAATATTTTGTGTAGATTTTGTTACCAAATATCCAAGATGATGCTGTGTAATAATGTCTATTACATAACAATGACTAATGATTTCAATATTTTTGGTTTTTCCCACCTCACTCAATAATGCTCTTTCCATTTCCTTACCTGTAATGTCTTTGTGGTGCAATATTCTAAACTCGCTGTGCCCACCTTCTTTACCTAAAGCATAATCTCCTTTTTCATCCTTATCAAAATCGGCTCCATAATTAATTAACTCTCTAATTCTTTCAGGACCCTCTTTTACAACTATTTCTACCACATTATTATCACACAATCCATCACCTGCAATTAAAGTATCTGAAATATGTTTTTCAAAACTATCTTTTTGTTCATCCCAAACGCCAGCAATACCACCTTGTGCATATTTGGTATTTGTTTCATCGCTTTGAGTTTTAGTAATTACCATCACTTTTTTGTTAGGAAAATATTTTGCAGTTTTTAGTGCAAAAGTTAATCCTGCTATACCACTACCAATTACTAAAAAATCTGTTTGCATATCGCTTAATTTATAGAAACAAAACTATGTGTTTGTATGCTTTTAATTGTATTTTACTATTCATATAACAAATCGAGTTGAATAGAATTTTAGTAAAATTTTAATGCTTAAAATTTCGTTTATTTGTATTAAATTTTTTTATGAGAAGGTTAATCTTGTCTGTAGCTACTATGTTTTTTTTATGTTCATGTGGTATTTTTGGTGGTGGTTCTAGCAAAACTGGCTGTCCTGCAAATGGAAGAGCTGTTGGGGCCGAAAAGCTTGCTGCTGGCGACCCAAAAGCAATGAAGGATGCAAAAAAAGCACCCAAATTTAAATATGGCAATTAAAGATTTAGTGTATCACTAATCATTTTGCTTAATTTATTGGCTCCATTATTTTTAAGGTGATCGTTATCAAAAAAATCATCTTTTATAAATCTATTATCTGTAAAAAAATTCAAATATTTACAGTTGTATTTTTTACACAATTCGTTAATGAATTTAGAATTGTTTGTTAAAACCTTGGCGTTACAATATTTTGAATACGTTTTAAAAACTGGTGTTGTAATAAATATAACATTGATATTTCTATTTCTCAACTGTTTTACAAAGTCATCTAAATCTTCTTTAATTTCTTTTTCTCTTTTGGGGAAAGACTCTTGGTTATGTATGTCTACTCTGCTTTTACCAATACTATCATTAATTAATTCCTGATGATATTTTGGTTGATATCCGTTACTCATTATATCAATAGCATCTTTATCTTCAAATTTATTCATTGCCAATTTCAAACTATGTATTGGTTGATATAAAGCAAAAAAGGAATAGTTGTTTAAAGTAGAATAATCTAAATTTTTATACCGAATTCCAAAGTGATTGATATAGTAATAATCTCTCCAATTTTCTTTGATATCAAACATTTGATAAAAGAAAGAAAAATAAGAAATATTGATAATGACTGTTTTTAATTTAGGAAGTTTGGGGAGGTAATTTAGGGTTAAACGTTTATCATAAAAAATAGTTTGAGATACATTTGCTAAATTAAACCCCTTTCTTTTAAACTGCGAAGGATTTACCCCATTAAATGTTTGTGAAGAGCCTAGCACTAGCGTTTCGACACTATCCAATTGCTTTTCAACAAAATTTTTTTTTACCGAGTAGCTACTTGCAAAAGGTTTGTGCCTTAATTGATATTCAAAATATCCAATTAGCATAAATAGTGGCAGCAGGAAAAAAAAAAGCTTGATTGATATTTTAACAATATTATTCATTCAATCTATTTTATAATGGCTAAAATATCTTCATCATCCTCAATATTATTCATTTGCTTAAGTATTTGTGGGTAACGCCAAGCTACACGACTACTAATAGGAACAACTGTAAACATCTTTGGATTAGGTAAGCAAGCAATTATTTTTGCGGCTTCTTCCCTTGTTAAGTTTTTTGCAGATTTGTTAAAGTAGGCTTGAGCAGCAGCTTCTATACCAAAAATACCTTTGCCCATTTCAATGGTATTTAAGTAAACCTCCAATATTCTTTGCTTGCCCCAAATCCACTCTATCATTTTAGTAAAATACATTTCTGGTACTTTTCTAATATATCTGCTTGCACCACTGCCTTGCCATAAAAAAACATTTTTTGCTACTTGCTGTGTTATGGTGCTAGCTCCACCACCTAAAGGAACTTTTGTTTTCTTTTTTTTCTTTGTTGGTTTTAAACTTTTTTCAATGGCATCCCAATCAAAACCACTATGGTCGGGAAAAGCCTGATCTTCGCTTGCAATAGCTGCTAGCTTTACATTGTAAGAAATTTCATTCCAACTCACATAATCTCTTTTTAATCCATAGCTAAACGAATTACTTACTTGTGTAATTGTAATAGGTGGCATTAACCATTTGCAAATTATAACATACACCAATGAAGTGATGAAACACCACAACAAAAGTCTTTTTGTAAATCGCCAAAATTTCTTCATCTAAAAAGAATTCAAAGGCGAAAGATAGGGGTAAACAAATCTTTGTTTGGCTTCAATTTTAAAAGGGAAAAATAAAATTTGGAAATTAGATGTATATACATATATATTTGCATCGTGAAATTAGAAGAAGCTATAAAAAGTACCAAATTTAAAAGCGAAGTGCAAAAAGCTGGATTAAATGTTTTATACACTGCTTGGTGGTTAAAAACACTTAGCGTTCAGGAATTGAAAGATTTTGATTTAACACACGAACAGTATAATGTAATTAGAATTTTGAAAGGGAAACATCCTGAAAAAATGTGCGTGAAAGATATTGCCAGCAGAATGATTGAAAAAAGTTCTAATGTTCCTAGAATTGTGGATAGGCTTGAATTGAAACAACTTATTATAAGAACACAAGGTGAAATTGATGGAAGACAAACTGTAATAACACTTACAGATAAAGGTATTGCTGTTTTAGAAGCTGCAACATTACAATTAAATAAAATTTGGGAAGAATCAATAATAATGAATGATAATGATGCGAGTACATTAAACAATCTACTAGAAAAGTTCAGGGTAAGAGAGTAAATTTTTTTTAACAAATACGTGTACATACATATAATTTAAAAATAAATAAAATGATAACAATACTACACAAATCAAACACAAGAGGCCACGTAAATCATGGCTGGTTAGATGCTCATCACAGTTTTAGTTTTGGACAATGGTATAATCCCGAAAGAGTTCATTTTGGTAAATTAAGGGTACTGAACGATGATATAGTTAAAGCTGGTTTTGGTTTTGGCAAACATCCACACGATAATATGGAAATTATTACCATTCCACTAAGTGGTGCCTTAGAACATAAAGACAGTACAGGTGGACACGGTGTAATTGCAAAAAATGATGTGCAAGTAATGAGTGCAGGAAGTGGTATAGAACACAGTGAATTTAACCATAGCAAAACAGAAGATGTAAATCTTTTTCAGCTATGGATTTTTACTAATAAAGAGAATGTTGCACCACGCTACGATCAAAAAACATTTTCGGCTGACGACAGACAAAATAAATTTCAAACCGTAGTTTCTCCTTTTGGTAATGAAGGATTATGGATTTATCAAGATGCTTGGATTAGTTTAGGAAATTTTGATGCAGAAAATTCATCTTCTTATCAAGTTAAAAAAGAAGGAAATGGAATTTATCTTTTGGTAATTGAAGGTGAGGTTGAAGTTGATGGCAACATCCTCTCAAAACGAGATGCAATAGGCATTTGGGACACTACTGCAATTAATTTTTTATCAAAAACTAATACAGAAATTTTATTAGTAGAAGTACCAATGAATTAAATAATAACAAATTTCATAACAAACAAAAAATACAAAATGGCAACTTACAAAATCGATGCTGCACACAGCGAAATTACTTTTAAAGTAAAACACTTAATGATTACTAACGTAACAGGAAACTTTACAAAATTCGATGCAACACTTGAAGCAGATGCTGATGATTTTAGCGATGCAAAAATTTCTTTTGAAGCAGACATTAATAGCATTAATACAAATAACGAACAACGTGATGGTCATTTAAAAAGTGCTGACTTTTTTAATGCAGAAGCCTTTCCTACATTAAGTTTCACATCAACATCATTTACAAAAAAAGGTGATGATGAATATACCTTAGTGGGAGATTTAACTTTAAAAGGTCATACAAAATCCGTTGAATTAAATGTCGAATATGGTGGCACCGCAACTGACCCTTACAATCAAGTGAAAGCAGGTTTTGAAATCACAGGAAAAATCAATAGACAAGATTTTGGATTAACCTGGAGTGCTGTTACAGAAGCTGGTGGCATTATGGTGAGTGACGAAGTAAAACTTACATTTAATGTTCAAATGATTAAACAAGCATAAAATTCTCTCACAGATAACACAGATATTGCAGATATTATCTGTGTTATCTGTGAGGAAATATTTTTGAAGATAATTTACTAACTTTTAAATTTCACAAAATGAAATATATAAAACAAATTCCATCCGTTTTATTGGGATTAGTATTTTTTGTATTTGGATTGAATTTTTTCTTTCCATTTATGCCAATGCCACCACAAACACCAAGTGATGCAACAACATTTGGAAACCTGCTTTACAGCTCAGGATATTTAGCGTTTGTAAAAGTTTTAGAAATATCAATAGGCTTACTGTTATTTATTCCTAGAACAAGGGCATTGGCATTGATATTAATTGCACCAATTGTGGTGAACATTTTATTGTTCGAGATTTTCCTTCAACACAAACCAAGCATTGGCGTTGCATTAATTTTACTGAATGCGATAGGAATTATAGTGAATAAAGACAAATATTTGTCGATTATAAAATAAGCAAAATGAACATAGAAATCATAAGTAGCAGCCCACGAAACACAAGTTTAACAAACAGAGTAGCATTGCATTTACAAAAACACTTTTCATTAACAACAGAACATAATATTGGATTGATTGATGTGAGAGAATTTAAGCTAGGAATGTTGGAAAATGTGTTTTCATCAATAGAAAATACACCAGAAGAATACAAACCTTTGGCAAAAAGAATTTTTGCTGCCGATGCATTTATTTTAGTAACGCCCGAATACAATGGAAGCTATTCACCAGCATTACAAAACCTTTTAGATCACTTTCCTAAACAATCAAGAAAACCCTTTGGTTTAGTAACTGCAAGCACAGGTGCAATGGGCGGAATGAGAGCCACACAACAATTACTTTTATTGGTGCCTGCATTATTTGGCATTGCATCTCCACATATGTTAGTAGTACCAGCTGTTGACAAAAAATTTGATGTGGAAGGAAATTTGCTAGACGAAAACTACCAAAAAAATATAGACAATTTTAGTAAGGAGTTTTTGTGGTTGGCAGAAAAAGTTAATGATAATTAAAGGATTCTTTAATTTACTTTGGCAGAAGTTTTTGAATTTATTCGCCAACTTATCCAGTACTTTTCCTTTTCTCGTTCCTTTAAATAATTAGCATAATAACTATTCGTCATTAAATTTAGTTGATAGTAATGCTTACCATAGTTAATTGCATTTTTTTCTAAACGACTAATGCTAAAGTTAGAAAAATCAGTTGCTGAATATTTCAATAGCTGACTATTTACTATTTGTCTTCCATCATCAATCCAAATTCCATATTTTTTATCAGTTGCCCAGTCATTTAACTGCGTTGCAGATGGGATTGATTTAGAAGATGGTGGTGGTGCTTTTCTAAGATAGACTTCTTGGAGTTCTTGCTGAGTTTTGCTCATTTTAAAAAATATTTCCATTATTCTGTTATTTTCTGCCTCAGTAATCTTACTAAAGTCATATTTAAATTTACTCTTTTTAGCTTGATACTTTTCACAAATTTTATTGTATTCTTCAATTTCAGCAGCAGTTG
>JBMLRA010000341.1:0-2989 GCA_049241265.1 Chitinophagaceae bacterium | reverse complement strand
AAACCATTAGCTACTACCCTACCAATATTAACAACATCCTTACCATCAAAACTTCTTTGTACATTAAATAAACTGGTGTTTGTTTCAGTTAATGTATTCCAGTAATTGGCAACAGTTGTGGGGTTATCATTAAACTGTAAACGATAGTTATCTAAAATTGCTGGAATTAATATTGGCAATGTATATTTTGAATATAGATTAATGTTATCCAAATAAATATTATTACCAAAATATTCTATGTTTTTAAACCTTACTTGAATTTTGTCTCCACTATTAAATATTCCAGAAACGAGTACTGAATCTTTTTTCCATTGGTTTGCCTGTGGAATAAATTCGTTTCCATATGACTGTGTTTGATTAATTGTTTGCAAATTATTCCCTCCTTTTTTCCAAATTTTTGTCCAGCTATTTCCACAATCTTTACTGTAACTAATTTCTAGGGTGTCGAAATCGCTATTTGTTGTAGGATTATTTCTTGTTGCATGAGCATAATCGAATGATAAAAAACATGAATCGCCATTATTATAACTTTCAAAAATGGGTGTTATTAGATCATCTATTCTACCATCATTATCATAATAATAATTTTGCATAAAGCAGCTATTAGCACTGTTTTTTCCAGCAAGGCTATATTTTACCCAGCTTATGGCATCTTTTGGATTTTGATGAACATACCAGCTTGGTGGAGGAAAACTAGCTCCCTCAAATCCTTCATTGATTGGCATTTTTGTAATTAGACTGATAAAAAAACTGCTTTTAATAGTATCATTTAAAACAAAATTATCTGCCAATGTGTTAGGCTTAGATGTATTGATTGCAATAGTATGATGCCCCCTTAATACTGTTGATTGATTTAAATTAATTGCAGTTGTAGCATCTTTTGCCAATGCACCATTCCAAGTAGTACTAATAATAGATCCACCATCTATTGAATAATCAATTTGTAAAGAATTTAAGACATCATTTCCCACATTTTTTATAATTATTTGTGGAATAATAATTGTATCACAACTTGTATTTTGTGGAGATTGCAAGCTTAATAAACTAACATCTGTTTTATATCTAATATCAACACCAACCTTGTCCAAAAACAAGTTGTTTCCTTTCCCATTAACACTTCTAAAAGCAAACATTAGCTTATTATTGGTTTTGAAAGATGTTAAATCTATTGTTACATTTTTCCATTTATCAATACCAAAAGGATAGAAAATCGAATCTGTAGTGCTGTTAATAGTTGCCAAATCTATTCCTCCTTTTTTCCACAAACTAGTGTAATTTAGACCACAATCTGTGGAAACTAATGCTTCTAAACTATCTGCTATTGGCAATCCAGTATTTCGATATTTGTAAGCATACCAAAAACTAAGTTGTAATGAATCGGTGTTTTGAATATTAATTAAAGGACTAGTTAAAACATCAACAGCACCAAGTAAACTATTATAATTGTAGTTGTACATTGCCATACTATAAGCATCGCCTGCACCAGTATTTGAAGTATCAGCAGCTGTATGAATCCAGCTGATATCATTATCATAATTAATTGTTCGCCATTCAATTGTTGGGAAATATGGTGGGAAATCAAAGTTTTGAATGTAAGTACCACTAGTATTTACATAAGCCTGTGAAACCAATTCTACAGTTTTACCAAATGAATAATTGTTAGGTGCGTCAACACTCCAAACTTTAAAATAATGAAACAAACTATCATTGTTATTCATTGTAAATGAACTAGCATTTCCTTTGTAAATAATACGCCCCTCTCCCATCAATTTATCACCAATATTATATGAAGTTCCATTTGTTAAAAATCCTACATCGTTTTTATTGCTGTAAGCAACTATTATGTCATTGTTGTTTATATTTTTATTCCAATAAATATTGATTGTATTACAATTATTAACTCCCCATACAGAATCAATAGGCAAAACACTCAAGCCATTATTTATAGTTTCTGCTTTTTGCATTGCTTTATAAGCATTTAGTCTGCCTGTACCAAGCAATCCTATGTAGTTTGGATTCAGTGCATCAATATTATCAGTAGTTGATAAAAGAATATCTCTAACATCACTAGCAGATGCTTTACCTGAAAGTTTTGAAGCAATTAATGCTGCCACACCACTTACGTGAGGGCAAGCCATAGAAGTTCCATGATCACCAGCATAACCATCATTTGTAGTTGTACTTAAAATTTGACTTGCCCCAAATGCATTGTAATCTCCCCCAGGGGCTGAAATGTCTACCCAAGAACCAAATGTTGAATAATTTGCCTTTGTGTCTCTATTATTGGTAGCAGAAACACAAATAACTCTATCATAAGCCGAAGGAAAATATTTAATAGTTTGACTTTTATTACCAGATGCAAATATTACCAACCCACCTTGTATGGAATTGCCCCCACCATTGGTTATAAAATAATCAATAGCATCCATTACAGAAAGTTCATAAATATTTTCAATGTCATAAGCCCAACTGTTACTACTTATTGCTGCACCATTGTCAGCTGCAAAAACAAATCCTTCAGCTAAGCCCGCACTTTGATTTCCTTTAAAAATCTGAACACTCATTAACCTAATACCACTGTTTACACTTCCATCACCACCTGCAATACCACTAACGCCAATACCATTATTATTAACTGCTGCAATAGTACCAGCAGTATGCGTGCCATGATAACCAGGAACAATGGTGTCATTATTATCAATAAAGTTATAACTTTTTCCTACCGCAATATTTTGAGCTAAATCAGGATGATTTAATTGTATCCCCATATCATGTACAGCCACAATAACATTAGGTTTGCCAGTTTCGATATTCCAAGCATCAACAAGTTTTATATCTTTTCCTGCCGTTCCATTTCCTTGTCCTGTGTTATTGTAGCTCCATTGTTCAGTAAATTTTGGATCGTTAGGCGTAAATGATGCACCATTGGCATTATCATCTAAAAGGTGTTTTTTATAGACGGGTTCAACAACTTGAAATAGTGCAGTTT
>JBMLRA010000340.1:0-1436 GCA_049241265.1 Chitinophagaceae bacterium | reverse complement strand
TCATATTTGGTTTAGCAACAGACAAATTATATTGCTTAAAATTAGACATTGATAACAGGGATAAAAAAGTATTTGAAATACCTTTTGAGGAAACTACAAGGGAGTTAAGAAACTTTTTTTTAACCGACACATCATTAATAATTTTATTAAGAAATAAGGAAAAAAATTTAAATACTTACAAGTTGGAGTATTGTTTTAATATTGATAAAGAAGTAGTAACCAAGCTGCACATTAATGCCTTTAGTGAAAACGAAACCCTTTCATCTAACATAATTAACAACAAAATGTTGTTTTTTCAAAAAAATAAGGAATCAATAATTTTTACAACAGTTGATGAGCAAACAAAAACCAAAACAACAGAATTTAATATTAAAAAACTGATGGAAACAAGCCACTTAAAACGAGGCGATTTTAAAGAGTTGTTTTTAAACAAACAAACAACATTAAGTTATACTGGAGATAAAAATATAATGTCGTTATACAACGATAAAAAATGTTATATAAACAACGATACTGCCTATTTAATTGCTCATACTTTTGGTGACGACGATATTGAAATGTGGTTTTTTGATTTACAGCACAAAACCTATTCTTATAAAGCTATAGATTTAAAGGCAATGCGTAACTATGATAAAAAAAAGAGATACCATTATAATTATTGTATGATTAATAATACGCTAGCTGTTACAAGATATTCCACAAAGGATGTGTTTATAAATTTTTATAATGCAACTACTGGAAGTTTACTAAAAGAATATACTATAGACTCTTTAAGTAGTTACACTTTACAAAACCACTATGCTATGTCAACTATGTTAAACAAAGAAAAATCAACACCTATTAATGATATTAATAAAGACATCATTAGAAAAGTTTCCACCTGGAGAACATTTGTATCGTGCATTCCTATAAGTCAGGATAATTTTATGCTAGCCAGTGGTACATTTAGAGGAAAACAACAATCTGTTTTGGGATTAGTAGCTTTTATTGGATTAACAGCAATATCCTTAAACAACCCATTATTTACAACAGTTTCAAACAATGGTATATTTACAACAATAACTAAAACATATTACATACCTACACAACTATTAGAGCCATTTAACAACAATAAAAATTACATAGAAAGTATTCAATATTTTGCAACTAGCTTTAATACTCACACTTTGCAAGAAACTACAAATTATAAAACAGCGTTTTTAACTGCCGAAAAAAAGGTAAAAAAAGAAGATTTGCTAACTATTCCTTTTTTGTACAACAATCAATTATACGATATGAAACACATAAAATTATCGATGGATGATAAAAAAATTGTATTAGTAAAACACGATTAAAGCATTTTAAAACTTCAAAAAATAAAAACTTCCAAAAACCATCATACCAAAATTTGCCATATCATTGCAGCCTATAAAGCTTTATGAAGTTTCTATTACTAA
>JBMLRA010000339.1:0-4464 GCA_049241265.1 Chitinophagaceae bacterium | reverse complement strand
TTTTTATTTGTAAAACCTTTTGTTACCATTATTGAATCAACCTTTTGTTGTAATGGTTTATACAAGCTATCTAAAGTTTTAGTACCATAATCAAAATATATTTTGTGTGTTTTGGGGTTGGGCAAATGTGCTTTTAAATAGGTATAAAAAGCCTGTGGTATTGGATTGTTTTCTACTGTAAAAATACCTGGCCAGTGTGTTGATAAACAAGCTGCACCGCCAAATACATTTGGGTATTCACAAATAGCATACATAGAAATCAACCCACCCATACTACTACCAGCGATGAATGTATTTTGTACATTAGTAAGTGTAGAAAACAGACTGTCTATTCGTGGCTTTAATTCTTTAACCAAAAATTTTAAGTAATTATCAGACTGCACCTTTCCTTCATTAAACACACTTGCTCCATTGGGCCTGTTTTTTTTGTACAAACTATCTTGTTCCGCTTGTGATAAACTCTCAAAAGGTTTTTGAGGAAAGTAGTCAACGTGCCTTGTTTTGCCACCATTCCAAACACCTACAACAATTACATCTTTAATTTTTTTATTTTTTATTAAAGACGAAACCGTTTCATCAACCATCCATTCTTGTTTGTTCCAAGTAATAGTAGAATCAAATAACATTTGCCCATCGTGCATATACAATACTGCATATTTTTTTGAAGTAGAATAATTTTCGGGCAGCCAAACATCTATGTTTCTTGCTGTTACATAATTTGATGGAAAGCTATCGACTCTTACAATTTTACCTAAAGAAGGTTTTTGTATTTGAGCCAAACAACAACTAGAAAATGCAATTAATATTAAAAGCGTAACATGTTTTTTCATATTACCACAATAGTAAATATTTAATTATTTTCAAACAAGTATTGGCTGTTATTTTGCATTTGTGAAAAAAAGAATTCTAATTTTTATCCTTAGCATATTTGCTTTTACATTACAAGCTTCAGCACAATGTTCCATCTGCACTAAAACAGCATCTCAACTTGGAGAGGGACCAGCTTCAGGATTAAATTCGGCTATTGTTTATTTAATGATTACGCCACTTGCCATAATGGGCATTATAGGCTATCGCTGGTGGAAACGAGAAAAGATGCAGTAAAAGATCTATCCTATTATCCTCAACTTAGCATAATTCAACATTATCTTTTTCTCCCCATTCTTATCGAACATGATAGTTGCAACAGGGTTGTGTGCTGAGCCTTCAACTTTTGTTACTGTACCAAATCCAAATTTTTGATGCTCAACTTTTTCACCAGCTTGCAAACTGCTTGTATCGCTTGCCACAAAGTCGTTTGAAGGAATATGATTTACGGTTGCATTTCTATTTACAGGTGTTAAATAAGTTGGCTTTTCTTTAGGAGTTGGCGGTGCTCCATATTTTTTTTCTGCTAAAGCTGCATCGTTATTGCCAAATCCAAAATCTCTTTGCATTCTTTGAAAAGCATTACCTTGATTACTCCAATCATTGTTTTTTGCACCACCACCACTGTACGATTGATCAATGTATTGGCTTGGCATTTCCCCAATAAATCGGCTTGGTTCGTTTTGTTGTAGTTGCCCAAATCTGTAACGAGCATTTGCATAAGTAAGCCACAACCTTTGTTTGGCACGGGTTACAGCCACATAAAACAACCTGCGTTCTTCTTCCAATTCTTCACGAGTATTAATACTCATTGCACTTGGGAACAAAGTTTCCTCAACACCTACAACAAAGACACAACTAAACTCTAGTCCTTTTGCAGCATGTATCGTCATCAATTTTACCACATCGCTATCATCTTTATCGTCATCAGCATCTGTTAGTAAAGTAATTTGTTGCAAGTAGCTTCCCAAGGTTTTATCAAGCAACTCACCATCTTCGTTACTTGGGCTTTCTGTCCATTCTTTTATAGAGTTTAACAACTCTTGCACGTTCTCATATCTTGCTAAACCTTCAGTGGTTTTATCGTTAAATAAGTCTTTTACAAGGTTGGTATTTTTGCCCACAACAACAGCTACATCATAAGCATTTTTATCTGTCAGTAGACTTTGAAAATATCGAATCATCATCACAAAATTCTCAATAGATTCAAGGGTTCCTGCCTTAAACCCAAATTCTTTTGCTCTTTCTAAAACTTGCCAGAATGTTATGTTTAAATCATTGGCAATAACCAGACTTTTTTCAATAGTAGTTTTACCAATACCACGCACAGGATAATTGATAATTCGCTTCAATGCTTCCTCATCTCTAGTGTTTACAATTACACGCAAGTAAGCAACCATATCTTTAATTTCCTTGCGTTGATAGAAGCTTAAACCACCATAAATTTTGTACTTAATTCCTTGTCTTCTCAGGCATTCCTCAAAGGCACGAGATTGTGCATTAGTTCTGTATAAAATAGCAAATTCGTTATTGCGATAATGATTGCGAAGTTTTTGTTCTTGAATAGTGTCTGCAACAAATTTTCCCTCATCATTATCGGTCATTGTACGCACCAATTTTATTTTTTCTCCAGCTTCATTCTCTGTCCACAACTCTTTAGGCAATTGACCTTTGTTGTTGCTGATAACGTCATTGGCTACATTTAAAATGCTTTGTGTGCTACGATAATTTTGCTCCAACTTAACCACCTTAACATCGTCATAATCTTTTTGAAACTGCAATATGTTTTCAATTGTTGCACCCCTAAAACTATAAATACTTTGAGCATCGTCTCCAACAACACAAATATTTTCGTGTACAGCTGCCAACAATTTTGTAATTTGATATTGAACAGCATTTGTATCTTGATACTCATCAATTAATACATATCTAAACTTATGTTGATACTTTGCTAATGCTTCGTTATGATACTTCAATAATTCATACATCTTAAACAATAAATCATCAAAATCCATTGCACCATTCTTAAAACACCTTGCTACATAAGCCTTGTAAATATTAGCTATTTGAGGTCGATTGGCTCTAGCATCTTCTTGTTTCAAATAGTTGTCTTCAGCGTATTCATCAGGAGAGATTAAGGCATTTTTTGCAGATGATATACGATTGTGAACAACATTTGGCTTATAGTGTTTGTCATCCAATTCCATTTCATTTATAACTGCCTTAATAACGCTTCTGCTATCATCGGTATCATAAATAGTAAAATTATTTGGGTAGCCCAAACGATATGCTTCTGCTCTCAAGATTCTTGCAAATACACTATGAAAAGTTCCAATGTAAAGATTTCTAGCTTCGCTGTTCCCCAATATTTTTTCAATACGTTCTTTCATTTCGGCAGCAGCTTTATTGGTAAAAGTTAGTGCCAAAATTCTAAAAGAATCTACACCATTTGCCATTAGGTGAGCAATGCGAGTGGTAAGCACTTTGGTTTTGCCACTTCCAGCACCTGCAATAATCATAATGGGCCCCTCAATATGTGTAACTGCTTCTTTTTGTGGTTCGTTTAGTCCAATTAAATAATCCTGCATAAGGGGTGCAAGATAGGATGGAAATTAGTTGGTAGATTGGTAGGTTAATAAGTTGATTTCTATTTTTAGCAATATGGGCAAAAAGGTCTTTTAAAAGAAAACTGCTATTAATACAGTAATAAAAGCCCTAACCCCCTACTTTTGCACCCGAAAATAAAAACTACATATTAATATGGCTTCTGTAGGAAAAATAAAACAAATCATTGGTGCCGTTGTTGACGTACAATTTGAAGGCACATTACCAGAGATTTATAACTCTTTGGAACTTAAAAAATCAAATGGAGATACGCTTGTACTTGAAGTGCAACAACACTTAGGAGAAGATAGTGTACGTACTATTGCAATGGATGGTACTGAAGGACTAGTGCGTGGAATGGCTGTTACAGATACTGGTCGTGCTATTTCAATGCCAATTGGAGAAGGTATAAATGGTCGTTTGTTTAATGTAACAGGAGATGCTATTGATGGTTTACCACAGTTAGACAAAAAAGGAGGTCGTCCAATTCACTCAAAACCACCATTGTTTGAAAATTTAAGTACAGCATCTGAAATTTTATTTACTGGAATTAAAGTAATTGATCTTATTGAACCTTATGCAAAAGGTGGTAAAATTGGTTTATTTGGTGGTGCTGGTGTTGGTAAAACAGTATTGATTCAAGAATTGATTAATAATATCGCAAAAGGACATGGTGGTTTATCTGTGTTTGCTGGTGTGGGAGAAAGAACACGTGAAGGAAATGATTTATTGCGTGAGATGATCGAAGCTGGTATTATGAAATATGGCGACAAGTTCATTCACAGTATGGAAGAAGGTGGATGGGATTTAAGCAAAGTAGATATGGAAGGATTGAAAGATAGCAAAGCTACTTTCGTATTTGGTCAAATGAATGAACCTCCAGGAGCAAGAGCTCGTGTGGCATTATCTGGATTAACGATAGCAGAATATTTTAGAGATGGTGATGGTACAGGAAAAGGAAGAGATATCCTTTTCTTTGTAGATAATATCTTC
>JBMLRA010000338.1:0-2656 GCA_049241265.1 Chitinophagaceae bacterium | reverse complement strand
TGAATGCTATCTCTCATCCTCGTGCATATATGAGAAGTTTGGCAACACGTGAAGATAATAAAGCATTGAGTGCTTATGTGCAAGATGCTATTAACGTTTGTAAAGAAGCAGCCTTTGATTTTATTATTTTAGAGAGTGCAGGTGTTGGACAAAGTGATGCTTCGATATTAGATTATTGCGATGTGAGTATGTATGTAATGACGCCTGAATATGGTGCTGCATCTCAGTTAGAGAAGATTAATATGCTAGATTATGCTGAATTAATTTGCATTAATAAATTTGATAAAGCAGGTGCATTAGATGCTTTGCAAGATGTGCGTAAACAATACAAACGCAATCATCAAATGTTTATGGCAAAGGATAATGAGTTGCCAATTATTGGAACAATGGCAAGCAAGTTTAATGATGAAGGTGTAAATCATTTATTTGAAATGTTGCTTAAAACAGTTCATACCAAAACCAATACAACTTTTGGCGAATATCATTTTAGCGAAACAGCAAAAGTTTCATCTGCCATTATTCCAAGTAACAGAACAAGATATTTAAGTGAAATTAGCGAAGGCAACAGAAGTTATGACACGCTTGTCAAAGACCAAGCTGCCATTGCATCTAAGCTTTATCAATTAACAGGAACACAAGAAATATTTAAACAAAAAAATCAAACAGAATTAGTTGATATTCTTCAAAAACAAATTGCTTTTTATAACGAGCAATTAAATGCCGAATCAAAAAAATTAGTTGCTAATTGGAACAATGTTATTGAGGTATATAAAAAAGATTTTTTTGAATATCAAGTAAGAGATAAAGTAATTAAACAACCTCTTACTTCAATATCTTTAAGTGGAACAAGAGTGCCAAAAGTTGTGTTGCCGAAATATAAAGATTGGGGTGATATTCTAAAATGGCAATTGCAAGAAAATGTACCTGGAGAATTTCCTTATACTGCTGGCGTGTTTCCTTTAAAGCGTGATGGTGAAGATCCAACAAGAATGTTCGCTGGTGAAGGTGGACCAGAACGTACCAACAGAAGGTTTCACTATGTAAGTGTTGGACAGCCTGCAAAGCGTTTGAGCACTGCTTTCGATAGTGTTACATTGTATGGCGAAGACCCTGCTCATCGTCCAGATATTTATGGCAAAGTGGGTAATAGTGGTGTAAGCATTGCAACAGTTGATGATGCAAAAAAGTTGTATAGTGGTTTTGATTTATGCGACCCAAAAACATCTGTATCAATGACCATTAATGGTCCTGCTCCAATGTTGTTAGCATTTTTTATGAATGCAGCTATTGACCAACAATGCGAAAAATATATTATTGAAAATGGGTTAAGAGAAGATGTAAATAAAATCATCGAATCTAAATATAATCTTACTGAATTACCGAAATATATTGGCGTTGATGGTAAAGCCGTATCACCACACAAAGGAAATTTAGAAGGGATTTTACCCGAAGGAAATAATGGTTTGGGCTTGCGTTTGTTGGGATTAAGTGGAGAAGATGTTTTGCCAAAAGATGTTTATGAAAAAATAAAAGCACAAGCTTTACAAAATGTTCGAGGCACTGTGCAAGCAGATATATTAAAGGAAGATCAAGCACAAAACACTTGTATTTTTTCTACAGAATTTGCATTGAAATTAATGGGCGATGTACAAGAATATTTCATCAACCAAAAAGTAAGAAATTTTTATAGTGTTAGTATTAGTGGATATCACATTGCTGAAGCTGGTGCTAATCCTATCACACAGCTTGCATTCACTTTAGCAAATGGCTTTACCTATGTAGAATATTATTTGAGCCGAGGAATGAATATTGATGATTTTGCTGCCAATCTTTCTTTCTTCTTTAGCAATGGAATGGATCCTGAATATAGTGTGATTGGGCGTGTTGCAAGACGTATTTGGGCAAAAGCAATGAAGTATAAATACAAAGCCAATAAGCGTAGCCAAATGTTGAAATATCATATTCAAACAAGTGGTAGAAGCTTGCACGCTCAAGAGATTGACTTTAATGATATTCGTACAACATTGCAAGCATTGTATGCTATTTATGACAATTGTAATTCGCTTCATACAAACGCTTATGATGAGGCCATTACAACACCTACAGAAGAAAGTGTAAGGCGTGCAATGGCGATTCAATTAATCATTAACAGAGAATTAGGAAGTGCTAAAACAGAGAACTTTACACAAGGTAGTTTTGCCTTAGAAGAAATGACAGACCTTGTTGAAGAGGCTGTGCTTGTTGAGTTTGACAGGATTAATGAACGTGGTGGCGTATTGGGTTCTATGGAAAGAATGTATCAAAGAAATAAAATTCAGGAAGAAAGTTTATTTTACGAACATCAAAAGCATACTGGCGAATTGCCATTGATTGGTGTGAATACTTTTTTAAATAGTAAAGGTTCACCAACCATTATTCCAAGTGAAGTGATTAGAAGTACAACTGAAGAAAAAGAACAACAAATTAATACTGTTGAAGCTTTCAAAAAACGCAATGAAACTATTGCACAAGACAAATTAAAACAATTGCAACAAGTGGCAATTAACAATGGTAATCTATTTGCCGAATTAATGGAAACTGTTAAGTATTGCAGCCTTGGGCAAATTACAAATGCTTTATATGAAGTTGGTGGGCAGTATAGAAGAAATATGTAAAT
>JBMLRA010000337.1:0-1428 GCA_049241265.1 Chitinophagaceae bacterium | reverse complement strand
TTTCTAATAAAGGAAAAGAGTTTTGGGTAGGGTATGGGCATCATCAATACATGACATTCCCTACAGATAATAGTCAAAACATGACCATCTATCTTAGTGCAGAAGAAGCAGCAACTGTAACCATAGAAGTTGACAGTAGTGGATTATTGCCTAGCCAATGGTGGAGAAGAACTTATAATATTCCTGCTAATACAGTAATAGATATTGCAAATCAAGCAACTCCAGCTACTTCATTTACAGCAGCAGCTTTAGCTTGGGGCCCTATACCAAAAGGACTTGTAAATGCAGCTGCAAGTAATACTTCTGGAACATATGATTTTAGATTAGTTAACGACCCTCCTCCTGCAAGCAATGGTGGAGAGGGACTTTTTAGAAGAAAAGGTATTCATATTACTAGTAATGTGCCAATAGTTGCATATGCCCACATTTATGGAGGGGTGTCTAGTGGAGCAACTATGCTTTTGCCAATTGAAAGTTGGGGTTATTCTTACACTTCCATAAACAGCAACCAATCAGATGCTCAAAATTCTTATAATTGGATGTACGTTATTGCAAGAGTAAATAATACAATTGTAGAAATTAATCCTTCACAAACTTCACAATTAGGAAAGCCTGCTGGTGTGCCTTTTCAAATTACCTTAAATAAAGGTCAAATCTATCAATTACAAGGACAAGCTAATCCTGCAGGTAATGGTGTAAACTTAACTGGTACAACGGTTAAGGTAGTTGCTAATGGTCTTGGTGTATGTAATCCAATTGCAGTATTTAGTGGAAGTAGTAGAACATTAAATGCAGCTTGTGGTGGTGGAGGAGGGAGAGATAACGATATGCAGCAAGGTTTTCCTCAACAAACATGGGGGAAAAGATATTTATTAGCCCCACTTTCGGAAGCAACAAGTAGTACAAATCTGCAACCCACTAAATTTCAAACAAATCCCTATAGAGTAGTTGTAAGAGATCCTACCACTGTTGTAAGACGAAATGGTATTGCAATGACAGGTTTATTGGCCAATAGTTTTTATTATTTCGAAAGTGATCAACCAGAATTAATTGAAGCCGATAAACCAATTATGGTGGCTCAATTTATGAGTGGAGGTTGTTTAGATGGTCTTGGAGATCCAGAAATGATTTATGTAAGCCCAGTGGAACAAGGTATTAAAAAAACTGGATTTTATAGGAATACTAAAGAAGCAATTAATGTAAACTATGTTACCATAGTTGTGCCAACAGCAGGAGTTCCTAGTTTAAGAATTGATAATTCTGCAACATTTAATCATCAATATGTACATCCTCGAGACCCCAGATATACTGTTGTTATAAAAGGTTGGGCTGCATCACAGGCACAAAGCATTGTCAATTGCGACTCTGCATTTACTGCAATTACTTATGGCTTGGGCGGTGCAGAAAGTTATGGATATAATGCAGGAA
>JBMLRA010000336.1:0-17147 GCA_049241265.1 Chitinophagaceae bacterium | reverse complement strand
GTATTTAATATTGTTGTATAACCACTACAAAGTGAAGTTGTGCCATACATTGCAGCATTAATAGATGGACATTGACTAATGGAAACCCAATTACTTGTATTTCCATTTTTTGCTAAATTATTGATTGTTCCATTTCCATTACCCGTTTCATTAATTATAGTATTAGATAATCCTGTATTATCCCCATTTACAGTTCCTTCATCTAACTTAGCATATAGTTTTAGATTCGATGAATATGGTGATGATTGACCAGCAGCATCACTTTGAATTTGTGATTGGGTTCTAAGAGTATTCCAGATTTGAATTTCATCAATAAATTGGTTGATATATCCAGTTGATGCTCCTCCATAAGTCCAAGCCATATTATCTCTTCCAAATCTATAGCCCACTGTTGATGATCTTAAGTCTAGATTTGTACTATAAAAACCAGTCATTTCTAAGTTACCGTTCAGATAAATGTTGGTATTACCATTGGATGCATCGTGAACCATAGCAATATGGTACCAAGTATTTGCACTCAAAGTTGTTGTACCAACAGGATGATAAATCGTAGTCATACAACATTTATAACTTTGAAGTTTACCATCTGTGCGTAATTGGAGTTGTATGTTCCAACCACCAAAAGCATCATCACCTCTAATTACTATAGGTTTATTGAAATTAGGCAAACTCGAATACTTAAACCAAAATTCCAAAGTTTGGCTTTCATCATCATTTGTTAGCGATACTGGAAAATCAATGTAATCATTTACACCATCAAGATGTAATGTTGAGCCAGATTGACTAAACGACAGAGATGAAAACAAAAAAAGCGGAATAGCAATTAAGGCTAGGCGTCCTTTAACCATTTCAAAGAAATCTATGTACCACTGAAATTGTTTTCTTGTAAGTTGATTTTTTTTCATTGATTATAATTTATAATTGGAGTATTGGTTTTTTATTTTTTTAAACAGTTTTAAAACTGTGGTTGATTGTAGACGTGTTTGATATTAAGCCATATTTGAAATGGAACCTCAAGCAGAAATTGGTGATTTATCATATTGAATTTTTTATCTTCTTAATCATAATTCATCTAATTAGTTAGTTTTGTTATAAAATAAAAAACTATATAAGGTTAAATTATACAATTGTTTTTTAAATGAAACAGTCTGTTGTTCCCAATTAGGTATTATGTCGGAAGTTGGCTTTGGTTATTCAAAATACGTTAAAAGTATTCGTTTTATTGCAAAATATTTTTTGAAATTTTCTTCTTCATTGATTTTCAATTAATTAAATTTCATACTCATCCTTTTTATTCAATAAAATTATATCAATATTGTTAAAAAAAATAGGCTGTTTCAATAGTTTGAAACAGCCTATTTACGATCTTAACTCTTTATGTCTATTTCTCCATTTGCTCTATCACTTGTTGAGTAACTCCAGTAAAGCTGAAACCTCCATCGTGGAAAAGATTCTGCATAGTAACCATTCTTGTTAAATCGCTGAACATAGTAACACAATAATTAGCACAATCTTCAGCACTTGCATTACCTAAAGGACTCATTTTTTCAGCATAATTAATAAAGCCATCAAACCCTTTTACACCACTTCCTGCAGTTGTACGAGTTGGAGATTGAGAAATGGTATTAATTCTTACTTTATTTTTTACACCATAGTGATATCCAAAACTACGTGCAATGCTTTCGAGTAAAGCTTTAGCATCTGCCATTTCATTGTAATCTGGAAACACTCTTTGAGCAGCAATATAAGTTAATCCAACAATACTTCCCCACTCGCTCATTGCATCTAATTCATAAGCTGTTTGACATACCCTGTGTAAACTCAGAGCAGAAATATCAAGTGTTTTATATTCGAGTTCATGGTTAAGTTTTGTGTAGTGATTTCCTTTTCTAATATTCATACTCATACCAACACTATGTAAAACAAAATCAATTTTACCACCAAAATGTTCCATTGACTTTGTAAAAAGATTTTTCAAATCTTCCATATTGGTAACATCAGCACCAATAATTGGTGCATTGCACTCTTCAGAAAGTTTATTGATTTCACCCATACGCAAAGCAATTGGGGCATTTGTTAAAACAATTTGTGCACCTTGTTCAACACACTTTTGAGCAGCTTTCCAGGCTATTGATTGGTCGTTTAACGCACCAAAAATAATTCCTTTTTTGCCCTTCAATAAATTATTAGACATATCAGTTATTTTAAACAAAAATAAGGTTATGCTTTATTTCTAATGAATAAGATTTTATTCATAATCTTTTTTAAATAGGCATTCATAATTATTAGGCTTTTACTACATTGCAACTTCAAAGGAAATTATGGCTATAAAAAAACAAGCAGCATTGGGTTTTATTTTTGTTACGCTACTAATTGATATTACAGGCTTTGGAATTATCATTCCAGTAATTCCAACCTTAATTCAAAAACTAGCACATTGCAGTATTAGTGAAGCAGCAATTTATGGTGGATGGCTGCAATTTACCTATGCTGCAATGCAACTTTTTTGTGCTCCTATTTTGGGAAATTTGAGTGACAGATATGGCAGAAGACCAGTGTTGTTATTCGCTTTATTTGGCTTTTCCTTAGACTATTTATTTACGGCATTTGCACCAACAATTCTTTGGCTTTTTATTGGTAGAACCATTGCAGGTATTACAGGTGCTAGTTTCTCTACAGCAAGTGCATATATTGGTGATATTAGCACTCCTGAAAAGAAAGCACAGAATTTTGGAATGATTGGTGTGGCTTTTGGACTTGGCTTTATTATTGGTCCATTACTAGGAGGAATTTTAGGTAAGTACGATATTAGATTTCCATTTTTTGCAGCTGCATTTTTGGCAATGTTGAACTTTTTATATGGTTATGTAATTCTACCAGAATCTCTACCTAAAGAAAAGAGAAGAACTTTTAATTGGAGTCGTGCAAACCCCATTGGTACCATTACACATTTTAAAAAATATCCTGTAATTCTTGGCTTGGTTATTTCACTTTTTTTATTACACGTTGCTTCTCACGCAGTACAAACCACTTGGAGTTACTATTGTATTCATAAGTTCAGTTGGTCATTAACGCAAGTTGGATGGTCTTTAGCTTTTGTGGGTGTTGTTGTTGCTGCTGTGCAAGGTGGATTAATAAGAATTATGATTCCAAAATTAGGCTATGAGAAAAGTGTTTACATTGGATTAGCATTTTATGCATTTGGATTTTTATTATTTGGTGCTGCAACGCAAGGATGGATGATGTATGCTTTTATGATTGTGTATGGATTAGGAGGATTAACAATGCCAGCCATACAGGGTATTGTGAGTAACGAAGTACCAACCAATGAACAAGGAGAATTGCAAGGTGGAATGACAAGTTTAATGAGCTTGGCTTTGATTGTTGGACCAGTAGTTATGACAAATGTGTTTGCTTATTTTTCATCGGCAAAAGCTGTTGTTTATATTCCTGGGGCTGCTATGTATTTGGGTTGCATTTTAACTGTCGTAAGTAGTTTTTTGGCGTATAATACTTTGGTTAGAAAACAGCTTAAGAAAGCTGCAAACCCATTACATAATCATTCATAAAATAGCCATTACCAATTTCAAAATCTGCTTCGTATAAAATTGTAAAGCCGTGTTTTAAATAAAAGTCTTTGGCATTATTGTTTCTATTAACTTGAAGTTGAATTTCTTTTCCACCATTTTCTTTTACAAACGCTATAACCCTTTGCAGTAAAGCTTTACCAGCTCCAGTTTTTTGAGTTAAGGGCAAAACATATAATTTATTTAACTTGTAAATATTAGATTCTTGTATTGATGTTGAAGCAAAGCCAACAATATTATCTTCAAATTCAGCAACAAAAAACTGGTGACCATTTTGCATTTGTTGTTGTAACGATGTTGTGCTATACATCCAATCTAACATAAACTCCATTTGCCCATTGGGCAAAAATGTATAGGTATCTTCCCAAGTAATTTTTGAAATGGATTGAATCGTTTCAATATCTGCTATCGTTGCTTTTCGTATTTGCATTACTAATTTTTCTTAAACAATTTTTTATTTAACCATTCACTTAAATAAGCACTTCCAATGCCAATTGCTGCACCAGCTAAAACATCAGTTGGATAATGTTCGCCTAAATACATACGTGAATAACCAACACTGCCAGCCCAAGCAAAAGCAGGCACAACAACATACCATTTTTTATATTGAATAGACATTGATGTTGCTAATGCAAAAGCTGTGGATGTGTGTCCACTTGGAAAAGATGCATCTTTTTCTATAGTGTATGGATTAATGATAGTTGGATAAGCATCATAAGGTCTTTGGCGATTTATAGAGTATTTCATTGCCTGAGTAATGGCTGTATTAATCAATAAAGAACCAACCACTTTATAGCTTTGTTGTTGTAGTTTTTTATCTTTTGATAAAAGCCCAACTGCAAACATTGAAACTGGCGTTGCTATTGCTAATGGATAAACAGACTTTGATATATTTTGTTGAAATGCAGATGTAGGTTGAGCTGGATTAATATCGTTTAATAAATTAACCTCCCAGTTTTGGGCAAAAGAAAAATTAGATATTACTAAAAGGAATGTGATTAAAGAAATGTGTTGTTTTATTGACATATACAAATTTGTGTTGTTTCATCATTGAAACATTTATAAATGGAAATATCTTTTTTATTTGCTAGTATTATTTAGCTATTTCTAAGTTCTAAAATTACTTTTGAAATCACCTCGTCAAGAATATCAATTTTCTTTTTAATGCTTTCGTTATTGATATTTTCTTTAGCATCTTTCTCAATTTCTCTAATTACAGTTTTAAGCGAATCTATTTTTAAATTATCTAAACTTGGCTTTATTTTATGTGCCAGAGAAGAAACTTTTACTAATTCATTATTAGCAAAATGCTCTTTAATTTCAGTTACAGCTATTTCAGTTTGATCGCAAAAAAGAGTTGTCATTTTTTTTACAAAATCCTCGTTGCCTCTACTAATTTCTTTTAAAGTATCTAAGCTATACAACTTTGCATTTTGAGGAGTTGTTGTTGTTATATCGTTTAAAGTATTAATAACTTTTGATGGACTTTTTTTATTTTGCAATAACCATTTAGAAATAATATTTAATAAGTCATTTTCTTTAAATGGCTTTACTAAATAATCGTTCATTCCTACACTTAAAAACTTTTCCTCATCGCCTTTTAAAGCAAATGCAGTTAATGCAATGATTGGAATATTTATATTGGATTGACGTATTTTTTTTGTAGCCTCTATGCCATCAAGTAAAGGCATTTGAATATCCATTAAGATAACATCGTAATGATTGTCTTTTAATTTTTCAAGCACCTCAACTCCATTTTGAGCCTCATCAATTTTGCAACCATAATTATTTAAAATAGTTGTTGCTACCAGCCTATTCATTTCATTATCATCTGCCAATAAAATTTTTGAATCAGATATTTTAATATCTAAATTTTCTATTTTACTTGAAGAGCTAAGTTGGTCAGAACTTCCTTTCTCTAACACAATTTCTACAAAAAACTTTGATCCAACTCCTTTACTACTTTCTGCATAAATTTTTCCATTCATCAACTCAACCAACTCTCTACAAATACTCATTCCTAAACCTGTGCCACCATATTTTCTTGTGGTTGATTCATCTTCTTGCGTAAATTTTTGAAACAAGTTTTTAGAAAAAGTTTCGCTCATTCCAATTCCTGTATCAGATACAGTTATTCTAATGTGTTGTTTTTTGCTATCTTGATTTAATACTTCACAGTCAATATTTACACTTCCTTTTTCGGTAAACTTGATGGCATTTGATACCAAATTAAGTAACACCTGATTTAGCCTGAATGGGTCGCCAATTAAAACATTAGACAACCTTTGGTCGCAAAACGAATTTGTAAATGCAATACCTTTTTCCTCTGCTTTGTGCATCATAACACTCATTGCTCTTGCTAACACTTCTTTGGGTTCAAAGGCTATTTTTTCTAACGACAATTTTCCGGCTTCTATTTTTGACAAATCAAGAATATCGTTAAGAATTATTAATAAATTTTCTGCAGCTGTATTTATTGTTTTTAAATAAAACTGTTGCTTATCGTTCAAATCGGTTTTGTTTAACTGATTTCCCATTCCAATAATTGCATTCATTGGAGTTCTAATTTCGTGGCTCATATTAGCCAAAAATTCTTCTTTTGTTTTTGCAAGTTTTTCTGCATAATCTCTTGCACTATGTAATTGTTTTTCCAGTTCTTTTCTTTCGTTAATATCTAGAAAAACAATTGTGGCACCAATAATTTTTTTGTCTTTAATTCTAGGTGCAGAGCTTACTAACCACCATTTTTTCTCTTTACCAACTTGAACTAATATTTCATAAGCTTCTATAACACCTTGTTTTCTGTTCTGAATTTTTTCTTGAATAGTTTTTATCCCTTCTTCTGCTAAAAATGAAGTTGCTTTTCTGCCTATTATATTTTCATTTTCTATTTGCAGCATTTTTAGTAAGGTATTATTAGCAAATTCAACATTTTGCTCTGTATCTACTTCTATAAGACCTAAATTAACATTGCTAATAATGCCTCTATATTTTTCTTCGTTTATTTTCAGCGTATCTTCTATTTTCTTTCTTTCAGTAATATCTAAACCATAACCTATAACTAAGGTTACTTCATTATCATCATTTAAAACAGGAAACATTCTACGCAAAATAGTGGTTTCATTGTTGTTTGCATCTATCATTACTTGCTCAAATTCTTGATACTTTTTTTGAGATACTACATTATCAAAAATCTTTCTTCTGTCTTGAGCAATAGATAATGGTTTGTTTTTTAAAATGCAGTAATCTTCATCTGTTTTTCCAATAATCCAATTTCTTAAAAAGTCATCTTTTATTGCTCGTGGATTTACAAATAAATATTCGTGTTTGGTATTAAAAACAGCAATATCTGCTGGCATACTATTTAATATATTTTCGTAAAAACGCCTTTGGCTATCTAACTTTTGTTCTGCATTTTTTATTTCGGTAATATCTTCTTCTAGTGCGAAAAAACCTGTTAATTCATTTTTGGAATTATAGATTGGCTGACATTGAATTCTAAGCCAATATTGTCTTTTTGTTTTTGAATAATTTAATAACTCAGTAAAAAAAGGTTTCCCTTGTTTTAGTTGTTCTGAAATGTATTTTATGGTTTCTTTATCTGTATTTTCTCCCTGAAGTAAACTACCAGGTTTTTTACCTATAACTTCTTCAAAAGTATATTCAGTGATTTTGCAAAAGCTATCATTTACCCAAGTAATCTTTCCATCTTTATCTGAAATAATTACCGGGTTTAAATTTTCCTCTGCAATTTTTGATAGTACTATTAAACGTTCTTCGTTTTGCTTTTGAATAGTAACATTTCTACCATAAATATTAAAATAGTTTTGTTCTTTTAGATGTTTACATACTAATGAATATGTTTTATTTTCAATTTCAACCTCTACTGTAAATCTTTCAGCGTCTTTTTCTATATGTTGTACAAGCTCTTTCCAAAAATCTACTTCATTGTATTGTACATTGTTATACTTAAAAGTTGTTAATTTTTCTGCAGCTGGGTTTTTCATTAATACGTCTCCATCATCACTAACTCTAAATAATGGATCGGGATTTTGCATTGGAAACAACGCAATATCTTTTATTTGTTTATTAGCCTCAACAAGTTGTTTTTTTTGTTTTTGTTGTTTGGCTAAAAGTTCTTTCAAATCATCATTTGCGATTTCTTGTGTTTTTAAAACGTGCAATAAATCAAACATTGGATCATGAAATGCAAAATCATTTATAGAAAGATTATTACTATGCACTTGTTCTATACTCCCAAACCAAGGAGATCCAATAAAAAGAAATTCGTTTGATGAAATTAGTTCTAGCTGACCTCTTAAATTTGTTTTATTGGCATTTTTACACTCTATTACAACTAGTTGATTTTGTAATAAAAAAAGTGATTTGAAATCAACTGTATCAACAGCTGGTCTTTTAATACTATAGTGTAAATTAAAGTTTGTATTGGCTGTATTTTGAATTACTTTTTCTAATGTGCTGCCAACAGCTTTTATTGTTGAGTCGCTAGATATTAAAATATAAAAGGGGAAAAGCCGATTTAACTGATTTTCCCCTAATAATATATTGTTGTTATTTGTATTCACTTTAGTTCCAAGTTACTTTAAAAATTTCATGGTTATTTCCATCATCTCTCGATTGAATCAATTCAATTTCTACAGGTGTTTGATACATTTTGCCTAATCCGCTTAACAAACCTCTTACAAACTCTTGCAAGCCTACACGTTTTGAAAAATAGTGTACATTTATACTGTTTTTTTCAATGTCACTTACTTTAAATTCTGGCGGTGTAAGTTTTGGATAAATTAGCATTACTCTATTATGAAAAATAGGCAAGTTTACCAGAAATTCTCTTAAACTATCTCCACCAGATTTCATTAGTCCACCATATTTTTCTAAGCCAGTTTTTAAAATCCACCATTCTCCAAATGCTTCAAGTACTTTGCCTACAGTCATATCCATTTCTTCAGCTACTGCACCTGCTAATTTGTAAGTAATATCATCATCATAAGGCTCATTACTAATAAAAAAATCAATATCTACACCACTTCTTAGTTTTACTGCTTCCCATTTCTCTTCTCCAAAATTTGTAGTTACTAAATCTTCTATTGCTTTATTTACAATACCATACATAAAAAATAATTTGTTAGTTAGTTAATCTTTAGCTCTGTTAAAAATTATACCAAACTGACAAGCAATTGATAATCAATAAAATACAAATAGTTTAAATTAAAATATTTTCCATTTTATGGAATTTTTTCCAAAATCAAGACTTAATTGATTTCCCCATTTTGTATCATTTTATAAATAGTGCTTTTACCAATATCTAATTTATTTGCTGCAAGCACTACATCATCATTATATTTTTTAAGATAATATTTTACAATATCGCAAGTGTGTTCTCTTAAAGTTCTTTCTTCGGTTATAAAAACCTCATCTTTTTTTGTTGAATTAAAAGTTATATCATCTGGTAGCACTTTATTGTCTTCGCACATTACAACAGCTAGTTCTACTGTTGATTTTAATTCTCTAATATTACCAGGATATGAATATGCCAATAATTTATCTTTAGCTTCTTTGGTAAAAATGATATTGTTTAACTTGTTTTCAATTACAAAATTGTCGGCAAAATGTTTTGCTAAAATTAAAATATCATTTCCTCTTTCTCTTAATGGAGGTAATTCAATGGGCAAACCTATAATTCTAAAATACAGGTCTTCTCTAAAATTTCCTTTTTTAACTTCATCAACCAAATTTTTATGTGTTGCAACCAAAACTCTAACATCAAGCTTTACTTTTTCGTTGCCACCAACACGCACTAATTCTCTTTCTTGTAATACTCTTAATAGTTTTGTTTGATTGCTTATATCCATATCTGCAATCTCATCTAAAAAAATAGTACCGCCATTTGCATCTTCAAACCTGCCTGTTTTTCTGGCAATTGCACCTGTAAAAGCTCCTTTTTCGTGGCCAAACAATTCGCTTTCAATTAATTCTTTTGGAATTGCAGACATATTAACAGCAACAAAATTTTTCTTTTTTCTATCGCTATTATAATGAATTGCTTTGGCTACAACTTCTTTTCCTGTACCAGTTTCGCCAGTTATAGATACATTAATATTAGTTTTAATGGCCTTTTCAATTAAAGAAAATACTTTTTTTAAACTTTGGCTTTGACCAATAATGGATTTTTCGAACGAAAATTTTTGACCCAATTCTTCTTTTAAATGCTCTACTTCTTTTTTTAAACTTTGATTTTCTCTAATTCTAATTATACTATTCCACAACAAATCTTTAGTAGATTCATCTTTAACCAAATAATCTGTAACACCCATTTTGAGTAAATTAACAGCAACTGTAATTTCCTCTTGAGAGCTTATCATTATTACAGGTATGTTAGGATTAATGGCTTTAATTTTTTCGTAAAGCACATCGCCATTCATATCTGGCAACGAAAAATCTATAGTAATTAAATCTGGTTTTAGATGCAATTTGTCTAAACAATCTTTTCCATTTTCAAACCTAGAAATTTTATAATCTGGGTTTAAACTTAAATGATATTGCAAAATTTCACCATACCAAATATCATCATCAACTACAAAAATGTGGTAAGACTGCATAAATCTTTTTTCCAAAATAAAGGAAAATCTAGGTAAAGGAAAATTATTTGAAGCCAAAACGGTCTAATTTTTAGAAATATTCCAAAAATTGGAATTATTTTGAAGCTACAAAAAACACAAAACAATGATTTTCAATTGTTTAATTTTTTGGCACTCATATTGAAAATAGGCCAATCAAATAACACAAAAAATAAAACTAAATAAAATGAATAAAAAATTTGCAATAATAGTTCCTTGTTACAACGAAGAAAATAGATTCCCTTTTAATGAATTCAAATCATTTGCAGATAACAACCAAGAAGTTGTTTTATGTTTTGTAAATGATGGTAGTAAAGATAAAACAGAAGCTGTGTTAAGAGGATTACAATCAGTTTGTCCAAGCAATGTAATAGTTTATAATATGGAACAAAATGGTGGCAAGTCTGAAGCTGTTAGACAAGGCATTTTACATATTTATGAAAACTACACTGTAGAACAACTTGGCTTTTTAGATGCAGATTTAGCTACAAAACCTGAAGAATGGTTATCTATGGCTAATTATAAAGAGCAATATCCACAATATGGTGCAATAGTTGGCAGCAGAATACAAAGATTGGGTGCTAATATTCAAAGAGATGATAACAGATCTTTTTTTAGCAAAATTGTAAAATCTTGTATCAAATTTATTTTAAAAACTAAGTTTCAGGATACACAATGTGGTGCTAAAATTTTCCATAGAAGTTTAATACCATTTTTATTTAACGAAAAGTTTAATACACCTTGGTTATTTGACGTTGAAATATTTTTAAGACTACAAAAAAAGTTTGGTAAAACTACTTTGCAAAATGGTGTGTTAGAATATCCTTTAATGCATTGGACAGAAGTTGGAGGCTCAAAATTAAAATTGAAACATTCATTAAAAATTCCAATGCAATTAACTCAATTATATTTTCAATATAGAATAGCTGCTTAAATAAAACATTAATCCAAAAACTAGAATTCATACTACAAACATTTTTATCAATGAAAAAAATAATCGCAACATCATTACTTAGCATTTTAATAAACTTTGCTTTTGCACAATATAATTATTTAGGTAGTTATACAAGCGATGGAACGCCTTTATATTTAACAACAAATGATGTTGTTACAACACAAACTTTAAGCTTAATTCAAAATGCTTTGCCAGAAGGTAAGCCTGTGCCAATTTACAATCCTCAGTATATTTATAGTGGATACTCTACAGATATTAGATTACAAGATTCTGCTGAGGTTTGGGTAACATTTGTAGATGAAGGAGCAGGATATAAAAACGTTCTAGGTTTTTATACTTATGATTTAAACAACCCTATAACTTCGGTTCCAACAACTAACAATATCACTATCATTTTTCCAAATGTATCAAAAGTTGGAAGTGGAGGTGGATTAGTTGCAGGAAATAAAGTTAAAATTGGAAATTTTTCACCAAATACAGGAATTGGATTTATGTTAATTGCAGATGGTTGGAGAAATGGAGCAGTATCTAATGGTAATTGGAAACTATATTCAAATGCAGATTTTAATCCAGAAGCTAATAGTGCAAAGAGACAACATAATGCTTTAATTGCAGATACTGCAAATCAAAGAATTATTTTAGGATTTGAAGATATCAGAAGAGATTATAGCAATTGTGATAATGATTTTAATGATGCACTATTCTACATCACAGCAAGTCCATATAGTGCAATAATGACTGAAAATTATGTAAGTATTGATAGCTCATCTACTGATGTAAGTTCAAGCAACGATGGTGGTTTAGAAAGTAATGGAAGATTGGCAGATAGAATTGCAAAAAGAATGTTTACTAGACAGAAAAATAATGAAAATAAATTTTCAACCCTTGAGTTTCAACACAAATTTAATAATGTAATTCTAGATGGTATTAATGGCTCTTTAAAAGATTATTTACCAACTACTGGTTTATATGGTACAGAAAGTGCTTATGTATCAACACCTGTAGATTTACTTTCAATTACTAATGCTACTGATGTATTTGCAGTTGACTACTACAACAACAATCAAAGAGTAAATGCAGCTTTAATAACGCATACTCAAAACAAAGTTTACGATCACTCAAAATATATTTGCGACAGACTAAATGGAGCAACTTTAACAGATGTAAGAACAATTGAATTAAATGGTTATAAAATTATTAATACAACTTTTAAAAGAGATAATGGCGAAACCGAATATGCTTTAACTTTCTCAGCTTTAGTAACTGATTCTAGTTACACGTTATATAGTTTGTGGAATATTGATCAATATCCTGCTGGAGAATATTTAAACTATCAAATTTGGGGTAACTCAATAGCACAAATTTGCAATACTGCCAATGCAATAATTGCTAAATTACAACAAGAAAAAAATGTAGAAACAACATCCAATTTAACTAAAACACCAAGTGTGTTTATTAAAAAAGGGGTATATAAAAACGGTAAATTTTATTTAACAGTTGCAAATAAGTCTAAAGTAAATAAAATCAACATTTCTTCTAATTACCGAAGAACAGAAACTGAAACTTTTAATAATTATAACACTGTTATTAATTTAACTGGCAAAAGCGAGGAAGAGGTTGAAGTTAATATGGGCAATATTTTTGATGCTGGAATTACAATTTTCTACAACGGCTGCACTCAAAACGATGCATTATATTTGGCAGATGGAGCTTGGGGTGTAGATTACGATAACACCTTATCAAAAAATATTGAGTTTAAATCTTCAACACCATCAATAAATAATTTGGATAATACCACACTAAATATTGAACGTGATGTAGAAGTAAAAGGAAGCACAAAAGGAACATTGAATGTATTTAGAAATGCCAAATCTGGAAACTCTTTCTTGAACATTTCAAAGTATAAAAACATTTCTTTTGAAATGGAGAGCAATAAAGATATTGAAGTGATTATTGTAGAAAAAGGATTGACAAGCTGGGAAAAAAGAAAACTATATTTTATTAAAGCAAATAATGCGAAAAAATCATATAGTATTGAATTAAATTTATTTAAAGATAAAGATGGCAATGTATTAAATCTTGATTCAATTAAATCAGTCGTATTTTCTGTTCAAGGAGATTATGTAAACTATGCTAACTTTAATTTAGCAGTAAAGAATACCAATTTTAACAACACAGAATTTATTAATTTAGTTGCAACAAAAACTGCTGCTTACCCTAACCCTTGTATCAATAAAACTACTTTAACTTTTGATACAGAAAATACAGATGGCATTTTAAGTATTATTGATGCAAGTGGAAAAACAATTTTTTCAAATAAAATTACATTAAATAATAAAAGTTACAAGCTAGATGTTAGCACTTTTCAAAAAGGTATTTATCTATTTAATTTAAAAAATCAAGAATCAATTACTACAGGAAAATTTATTGTACAATAGTCCACTTTTTTCTATACAAAGCCATTCAATATTATTTTAATAATTTGGGTGGCTTTTTTATGCTCGATTATTTTAACTCAAAAATAATAAACCAAATACTCCGTTTTTATAAAAGATGCAATTACAAAATACAAATAGCTCAATTTGGCAAGATTATATAGGCAAAAAACTATTGCTTGTTGCGTTGTCTTTAGTGTTTTTAACTCACGGTGTAATTATTTATTTTACATTACCAAAAACCTATGATGCATTTGTACATATATTTTTCGCAGATCATTATAGCCGATTTTGGTTTGAGCCTTGGGAATATAGATGGTACACTGGTTTTTTAACAACAAGCTATCCACCACTAGTGCATCAAATGATTGCATTACTTAGCAAAGTTTTTCCATTAAAAATTGCTTTTTGTATTTATGCTATTTCCATTTTCAATATTTTGGTAATTGGAGTTTATAGGTTTACTAAACTCTTTTTTGATAAAACTATAGCTGGTGTTGCTGCTATTTTAGCTGTTGTATTATCATCGCTTGTAGAAACATTGCATATTTATGGACAAATGCCCACTTTAACTGGCATTTCTTTTTTATTGAATGCATTGCCTTTTTTATATCAATACATTCAAACTAAAAAGCCATTGTACCTGATTATGGCTTTATCCTTTTTAGGTGTTGTAATAAGTTCTCACCACGTTACTGCAATTTTTGGAACAGTATTTTTTATTGCTCCAACAATTGTAATGGCTTTGGTAGATGGGTTGCCAAACGATTCCATTTCAAAAAATATTTTTAAGTTTATTAAATGTTTATTTACAGCCGCTTTTTCTAAATACAAACAACTCATTTTATTTTTTGGTTGTATCATACTATTGGCTGTTGCACTAATTTTTCCTTATTGGTATTGGAGCAAGTCTGACCCCATTACACAGGTTTCTATTCCTCACGGTTCGAGAGATAATTTTTTTACCAACACCTCTAGTGGTTTAATGTTTTTTGTTATACCACTTATTTTAGTTTTTGCATTAATGCCTGCAATAGTATTTGCAATTACAAAACATAAAAGATTTTTGGGCTGGGCCGTTGCATTTTTTATTTGTTTATTACTAGGTAGTGGAGGCACAACGCCTTTACCCAAATTAATGTTAGGTGCTAATGCATTTAATATTTTAACGCTTGATAGATTTGGTTTTTGGGCATCAATAATAGCCATTCCATTTATGGCAAAATTTATTTACTCGTTTATTGCAGGGCCAGTAAAAACATTTTTGGTTTCAAAAATCAATGCTTCTAATCATTTTATTTTAGCTGCTAGTAGTGGTTTTTCGTATTTGTTATTTATACTTTTTGTTTTTCATTTGGGTAGCTTTCGTCCTTTGCAACCCAAAGAAATAGAGATACAACCTATAGTAAATTTTTTAAATAGAGATGAACATTTACGATGGCGATATTTAACGCTTGGTTTTGGAGATCAAATGGCTTGGTTAAGTGCAAATTCTTTGGCTGCAAGTGTTGATGGTAATTACCATAGTGCTAGAAGATTACCAGAACTAACTACTAGGCCAATTGAAAGATTAGAAAATGCAAAATTTAGTGGACAAGATGGATTGGCATCGTTAAACGATTTTTTAACAACAGCAGAAAAGTATAATTTAAAATATGTATTTAGTAATGATAGATATTATGATCCATTACTTTATTATACTGGTTGGAGCAGAACCATAAGATTAGAAAATGGAATAATGGTTTGGGAAAAAGGCAATATTTCAACCATTAAACCCATTGTACCAAAGCAAATGAATCCCATATTTAAAAAGCTTTGGGGCATATTACCTGTAAGTAGTTTGTGCATTGCACTATTACTAACTATTTTGTATCTTAAAAAATATAAAAACAAAGAAAATATTGAGTTAGCAACATCATTAGAATTCAATTATCCTAAGAAAATAATATATGCATCATCGTTATTGCCTTTATGCTTCTTTAGTTCCTTTATTGTTTTAAGAATTTATGAGTTGTTACTTGTAAGAGAACAAAAAAATCCTTCAACTGCTGTAATAAACTATTATAATCATTTAGATTTTCAAGAATTTGAAAAAGCATTTTCATTTTTTAAAACAAATCCCACATATCCACTAGATCAATATTTGTTAGAAAAGTCTGTTAAAGATGGCGGCTTATTGCCATCTTACGCAAAGCTTGATAGCATTGCTACTAAACCCATAAAAGAAACAGAGGATTCAAGTAGTTTACAAGTGTTTACAAGATGGAGAACTTCGCTAGGTTTTAGAAATAAAATAGATACTATTGACTTAGTAAAACAAGAAAATAAATGGTATATTTTACCAAAACAATTTATTTCAGAAATACCACAAGAACAAATAAGAGATTACACTTATAATATTTTCAAAAAACAAGGCAAGCGTTACATTAGTAGTTTTCCAACTATTAAAGATGATAGAGTTAAAAAGCCTTTTGCTGCATATAAACAAGTAAACTTGTTAAACAATGGAAAAATATTTTATGTAACAGGAGAACTAATAAATGCAGATGACATTGCAATAAATATTGCCATTAAAGTAAAAGTATTTTTTAGAGATAGTACCAGTAAAGATTATTATCCAACAACAGCTATGTATTACAATTTGGCTCCAAAAGAAGTCACTTACTTTCAAATAAATTTAGATAGCATTAACAAACTAGATATATCAAAAGTTAGAAATATTGAAGTTTACACAGAGACTGATGTATCGGAAAGAGGCTATTATCACGGTGGAACTATTGGCTACTCAACCCAAAAACTAGCAAACAATTCTATAAATATCGAAGCAAAAATTTATAATGAGTTAACAACCGAAATTAATATTCCGGGCGTGTTACTTGCACAAAAAGATGTGAATGGAAATATATTAGAAGTGAAAACTATAACACATACAAATAGTGTTAGAAGTGGACTTAGTGATACATTTAATTTTAAGGTTGCATCTACTTTAAATAATATTAATAAAATTAATTTTCCTTTAAATCTGTTCATCAATAGCCAGTCAAGAAATGTATTGCCTTTGCAAAAAGATGAATTAGCAAATACTAATAATGGCATCAGCATTTTACCACATTGTTTTATGTCGCAAGAAATATATTTACAATGAGAAACGTGCTATATATATTATTGTTAAGCACCTATATTTCTTGTACTAGTAAGCAAGCTACAAAGCCTTTTGTTATTAATAAAATGGATACTTTATCCTTAAATAATTTTCACCTCTCTTTTATTACAAAAAACAAAAACTGGACGGCTACTTTATTTACTTTTAATCAGCCCATTGACTTAGTTGTAAAACAAAATAACGATACTTTAAATGTAAGCTATTATTCAGAAAAAGGCTTTATTGAAGCACCAGCAAAAATTTGTTTAATAAATAATGAAGTAAAATTTTGGTTTAATTGTTACTTAAGAAATAGCACAGAAACAACTGCTTATATTAAAGATTATCGTTCCCCAAAACCAGTAAATCCAGACTCTAGTTTAAATCATC
>JBMLRA010000335.1:0-3613 GCA_049241265.1 Chitinophagaceae bacterium | reverse complement strand
GGTTATCTATAACACACCTATAAACCATTGATTTTATTGAGTTCTGTGGTGTTGTACTATAATTTGGTACAACATAAGTACAACAAATCAAAAACTACTTACTACGCTGTAGATTCCTTTCTTTTCAAGCTGTGCCTGCCTGTTAAATACTTGCATTTCCTTTAACCTACTACAATAATATTCGTGGGTAGCTTTTGCATAACCATTTTGCAACAGCAAATCATTTAGGCACTCTCCACTTGGCAGTATTACATAGCCTAACTGCCGTTTCCAATAATCATAAAAATTAGCTTCTTCAGTAATGATGGTTACAGCCGTTTGTGGCGGTGCTATGCTTAAAACATAGTGTAACGACTGCATACCCAATTGCCTTAAAATTTGGGCTGGTAATTGACTTTTAAGCTCATCTTCTTTCATCTTCCTGTTATACTTTACTTCTGGTGCATCTAAGCCATAAAGTCGAATCTCTTTTTGCATTTTAGTGAAAAGATGGCAAATGATGATGCTATCACCATCCAACACTTCTTCAATTTTCCAATGGGTTTCCACCCTGTACGGTGCTTTTGCGTTGTATTGCATTGATTTACAATTATTTATGTGTTATAATTTCAAAGATATGTATTGAACTTTGCAAGTGCAATTGCAATCATTATTTCACAATTAAAAAATTAAAAAAATGGCAAGACAGAAAGGTGCTTTAAAGTATGTGGGAACTCTTGGTGATGTTCGCCACTTCAAAATCAAAGGGCAAGATGGCTACTTTGCTGGTATGGTTGGTGGACCAACTGGGGACCAGGTTAAAACAGCCTCTGAGTTTGAAAGAACCAGAGAAAATATGAACGAGTTTGGTGGCTGTGCCAAAGCTGGAAAATCAGTTAGAACTTCATTATCTGGATTGATTCGAACAATGGCAGATAGTCAAGTAACTGGAAGATTAACCAGTGTAATGAAGAAAATCAATTTAGAAGATGGCACTGAAGCAAGGGGCTATCGTAAAATTGAGATTACCTCACAAAGACAATACCTTGAAGGGTTTGACTTTGATAAAAATTTGTCATTGGATAGCGTGGTGAATGTTGATTTTACAACTACACACCTTGCAGCTCGTAACAGTGCAGATTTAGTGTTACCTGCATTTACTCCAATGGATTCTTTGGCTGTTCCATCAGGTGCTACACATTGCCGTTTCATCAATGCTATTGCAGTTATTAGCGATTTTCAGTACAACGTAACTACCGATAGTTATGAACCTATTGATGCTGCATTGAATGAGTTGAGCAAAGTTGCTTACAGTGCTTACATTCCGATAGATGTTGCTTTTGCAGGTACAACAACCACAGCAGCTTTAGCTGGTGCTCCTGCAATGACAGCAGATGTAAGTGTGTTGCAAGTTGTAGGTATTGAATTTTCACAAAAAGTAAATGCAGATTACTATGCTTTTGCAAGTGGTAACTGTATGCAGATTGTAGAAATTTTCTAATTATGGAAAGCAAAATCATCAGAGTGGCTCAGGGGAATAATAGTACGCTGAGCCATTTGTATTTAAACGACATTTTTCAATGCTATTTATTAGAGGATAAAATTAGGGATGTAAAAATACCTAAGCAAACAGCAATACCAACTGGCATTTACAAGCTTATTGTAAATACTTGGGGTGGAATGAATGTGAAGTATCAAAACTTGTTTCAAGGTATGCACAAAGGAATGATTGAGATTGAGGGGCAACCCAATTTTGATTATGTGTATATCCACGTTGGCAACACATTTACACAAACAGCTGGCTGTCCACTTTGTGGGTTTGGCTTTGCGTTTGAAAATGGGGATTACAGCGTTACACAAAGCAAAGATGCTTACAAAATAGTTTACCCAAAACTATTGGCTGTAGCAAGAAATCGATCTAACAAAATCATCATTGAAAACAATTTTCAATTCTAAAAGCAAACACTAATGGAAGCTGCAATTAATTTAAACATCGTTTTTGGCTCTATCATTAGTTTGTTGTTGTCCATTGTTGCCTACTTTATCAAACAGCTTCATACTGATTTTAGAAGGATGGAAAAGGATTTAACAGAGGTAAAAACAATGGCTATACTGATTAAAACAGAGTTTAAAAGCAGTAATGATTTACTGAACCAAAAAGTAGATTATTTGGAAAAGAGAGTACACAATATTGAATTAACAATTTTAAAACATTCAGAAAATGAAAAATAAAAATTTGAATTTAGTTGAACGAATTCAGGCACCAACACCTAAATGGTTTAAAACACTTAGGGCTATAGGTTTGGCTTTAGCTGCTTTGGGTGGTGCTATTGTAGCTGCACCTGTGGCATTGCCAGCAGGATTAGTAAGCGTTGCAGGGTATTTGGGTTTTGCTGGTGGCGTGATCACAGCAGTTTCTCAAACTGCAGTAAGCACTGAGGAAGAGCAAAAAAAGCCTGCTGCACCTGCCGAAACAAAGTAATCAAGCTGTAAAAAGCCTTGCGTTAAAAGCTCCAAAATTTGGGGCTTTTTTCGTTTTTAACCCTCTTATTTCATTTGCTTACCCTGCTTTGCCTTGTGCTTATTAAGGGGTGCAGTCATATTGCTTTTATGTGGGGCTAAGGTATTCCTTATGTATAAATCAATGAATGAATTTTACATTTAATAAAATTCCTTTGTGTGGTGCATCTTTCAAAGCATTATCATCTAAAAAAATGAATGGTTCTATTTGTGTTTGCTGATTCAATTTTTGTGAAACAAAAATGTGGTCAATATTATTTTCGATTGCTTCAGTTTTGCGTTGAATGTGCAATGAGTTTGTAAAATTTACAATTTCATCTCTGCTATCTATTTTAGACAATTGCCTCTTTTCTTCTGGAATGAATGATGTGTTTAAATCTCCTGCTATAAAAATATTTTCATTGGACAATGAAATATTTTGAATGTCGGTTTTGAAATTGTCAAGCTCTGGCTTTGCAATTTCTGTTTGTTTGATTATACCATAAGTTCCAATGATAGTTCCATAAATAACAATCTCATTTTCATCTACTAAAAACTTGTGGCAAATTGATGTGTAAGCATCAACAACATTTAATTGTTCTATGGATTTGTGTTTGCTGTAAATGCTTGTTCTAACTGGTGTTTCCCCTTTAAGGTATTCGCCATAATTTAAGTATTGAAACTCTTTATCTGTTGGAATTGGTGTTGAATGATAGGCAAAATATTTATCATCAAATTGGAATGATTTTATGTTTTCTGTTACCACTAAAAAATCTACATCTTGCTTTCTAATTTCTTCCTTTATGAGTGTTTGAATTGCTTTTGATTTTTTGAACCAGTCAATATTTAGTGTAGCAATTTTCATTTGTATTTTTTGAGTAGTACAAATGTAATTGTTTACTAAAAAAGCAAACAGCAAAGCCCTAAAAGGGCAATGCTGAAAGCTGGCGACGGCCAGATGGATGAACGAAAACGAACCAACCAATGGAAGCTAAATGATAGGCACGAACCCCTACAGCTGGACGATAGAAAACTGGCAACCTGCACAAATGACGACTAAACGCCAAAGGAGGCAAGGCTGGAACTGGAAAATGGCAATAAGTAAGTGGGCAAAGTGCCATACGAGAACGAGTGA
>JBMLRA010000334.1:2679-8013 GCA_049241265.1 Chitinophagaceae bacterium | reverse complement strand
GTGGTAATGGGTTTAGCTGTGCAGCACGTGGAGTAAATACAGTTAACAGTCAACTGTCGACTGTCGACGGTTTTACAATGTATCCAAATCCAGCAAAAGGTCCTATCAACATTAATGTAGAAACTTTAGTAGGTAAAGGAAGTATTGTGGTTACAGATTTGTATGGCAAAACTGTAAAAGCCCAAGCTTTAAGTATGGGAACAAATACAGTAAACACATCTAATCTAAGTAAAGGAATGTACTTTGTTAGTATGATTACAAGCGAAGGAAAGACTACCAAGAAATTAGTAGTGGAATAAGCCTCACCCCAACCCCTCTCCAAAAAGAGAGGGACTAAAAAAAATCCTCCAAAGCGTGAAAGCTTTGGAGGATTTTTTTTATGGATTTACAATGCCATTTTTAATTGCGTACATCACTAAACCTACACGAGAATGAATGTTTAATTTTTCAAATAAAGCTTCTCTGTAACCTTCAACAGTTTTGGGGCTGACACACATTTTATCTGCTATTTCTTTATATGTTAATTCCGTGCAAATTAGATGCAGCAATTCAATTTCCCTAGAAGTTATTTCAAGCAAATTGTTTATTCTTTTTTGTTTGTAGCCTGTTTCATTAATAGCATTTATTAATTTATCATTCACTAAATCAGAGTAATAAAATCCTTTATCGGCAATGGTATTAATGGCTAGTGCTACCTCTTGTGGTTCACTATCTTTTAATAAATATCCTTTTGCTCCACATTTTAGCATTTTAATAATGTTCATTTCTGTATCGTACATACTAATTGCCAATACTTTTATACTAGGTTGGTTTTGTTGTATCCAAGCTGTTGTTTCAAACCCATTCATCATTGGCATATTAATATCCATTAATACAACTTGTGGCAGGTTCTCTGTGTTCAGCTTTTCAATAAATTCTTTGCCATTATTGGCTTCAAACAATACCCTAAAATTTTGTGTTGCCAACCAATCGGCAAGGCTTTTTCTAAACAGTTTGTGATCATCTATGAGTACAATACTTGTCATAATATTGATTAATAAACCATTGATAATTGATTGTTGTGTATTGATATTTTAACTTGTGTTCCTTTGCCATTTTGGCTTTCAATAGCAAATGAAGCATCTATAACCTTGCATCTATTTTGAATATTAATAAGTCCAATACCCTTTGATTTAATAGCGTTAGTATTAAACCCAATTCCATTATCCTCAACAGTAATCTCTAATTTATTTATGCTGTAGGTTAAGCTTGTTTTTATGTTAGTTGCATTTGCGTGTTTAATAGCATTATTAAGACTTTCTTGAATAATTCTAAATAATATCAGTTCTATTTGTGGATTTAATTTTGCACTAATACCTATAACTTCAATAGATGTATTTAAACCAAACTTATTGATAATTTCAAGTTCGTGTTTTAATGCAGCAACCAAACCTTGTTGCTCAACAGCATCGTTATTAATGCTTTTAGATAAATCTCTTAAATCTTGAATTGCCTTGCCAATAATTCTTTTGCAAGTGTCTATTTTATCGTTCAATAGCTTGTTATCAGTAGTTTCTATGGTGTTTAAAGTAAATTTAGACACACTTAACTGTTGGCCAATATTATCGTGAATTTCTTGCGATATAGTTTTAAGTGTTTGCTCTTGAATTTCTATTTGGGTTTGAAGAATGGTTTGGTTAAATGTATCTTCCATCAGTTTTTTTTCTTGCTTAAATTGCATTTTTCTTTTGTATAGTCCAATAAAGACAAGAGCAATAAAAAGTGCAACTGAAAAACTTAAGAAAATACATACCAATGTAAATATTTTTAATTCATCATTCATTATAATTTTTTGAACTTTGTTTTGTTACAATTAATAGCATCAAAATGCCAAAGTAGAATAAGTAATTAACTGTTAGGTGTGCTATGTAAATTATGTAATTGCTTTCTTGGGTGATTTTAAATAAATTACTTAACGATAGTGTGAAAATGGAGACTGAACAGAGAATAAAATATAAGCCATTTAACCAAAAAAAAGAATTGCTAAAAAAGTTGAACTCGTTGTTCACAAACTGATAAAAACTAATTAAAGTATAAACTAAGATTGATGAATAGCTAAGCATTAAACTATAACTAGGATATATATTTAATTCTTGAAAAAAAATCGTAAACAACAGCATTATTGCAGGGTATCCCCAAATGCTAAAGGCAATGTATTTTTTTACATACTTATTTTGTATTTCAATTTTGTAGATATATGCAACTAAACAATATTCAATTATTTGAAAAAAATGGTAAGGCGGTGTATTTGCTTTTTTTAAAAACGAATCTAAATACAAAGCAATGAACTCAGTTATAATAGTTACTGCTAAAATAATAGTGAGTAGTTTAAATTGTAATGCGATTTTTTTAAATCGTAAACAACCCACTATTATTCCAATGCAGATGATGATATAATAAATTAAAATTACTAGTTCCATTTATTTAATTGGAAGTCCTTTGGTGGTTATTTCAGCAATGGCAGCATTTAATTTGTCTATAATTGATTCACTAGTTGGACAAGGTTGAGAACTTGGGCAAGGCGATGGTTTTATTTGCTCTATAAACCCTTTATTCACCACATTATCATCAATAGTTTCGCCACTTGCATTTTTTGCTTTTACTGTAGGGAATATAAAGTGTGTATACATACCTGCAACCTTATCTGACTTTGGTTCATATTTTTTTAAATTATCAACATAAGTTGAATCACTTTTGCCAAAATAAAGTCTAATACCTGTTGTTTTAGGGTCTGATTTTAAAAGCGAATCGATATCTTCTTTGCTTATAAAATAGGCTTCTAGTTTTTCCGAATTATCTGTTATAAGCATAGTATTTTCAGCCTGAAACATCTCTATACTTCTTTTTGCCCACTCAAGATTTTGTTTAGCAATATCATTACCATTATTTGGAAAGAAAGTTTGGGGGCTCAAGCCATTACTAACTTTAAAATTAGATTTTCTTGGGTAAAAAGGATGTTTGCTGTTATACGCTTTTACAATTGCTAATGTGTCAATTGTGCAATCACTAGGTGTGCCATTGTTACAACTAATTATAGAGATACTACCAAGTAATACTGCTACAAAGATTGTTGTTTGTGTAATCAAATTTTTTCTCATAAATTTTTACTTTAGTTATTTAATAATAAATAAATCTAAGCTGCAAAAGTGTAGCAACCAAATTAAATTCAGGGGGGTGTTTTTCCCCTAAAAAAAGGGTGTTTTAACCCTTGTTTAGCATATCCTTCTATAGGCATTTTTGCATTGTAAATCCTAACATAGTACCCTAAAGAGCCAAAATTTTAGAAAAACTATTTTATATTCTTGTATAACCAAAACCAGTAACTATTTGATGAAGCAACTAACTGAAAAAGAAAAGAAAGTATACAAATTATTAAGCAAAGGATTATTAGATAAAGAAATCGCAAAAGAATTAGATGTAACAACGGATGCGGTAAAAAAACATTGTAAAAGTATATATGCAAAAATCGAAGTTAGAAACAGGGTAGAAGCAGCTGTTAAATGGAACAAAACTTTTGAACCACCAATTATTTAGTGTAACCAAAACCAATTTTTATGAGAAAGATTATTACAACAATTTGTATGATGATTTGTGTGGTGTTTGCTGGTAAAGCACAACAAGATAATAATACCATAAACACAGACACTGTAGTTAATGTTTTTTCAGATACTACTGATAAAAATATTAATAGCCTGATGTTTTTAAACGCTGGAAAATTTGATTTTGGTAAAAGCAAATTTGGAGATTATGCTTTTCACTTAAATGTTTTTGCACCTAATGTTACAGACAAAAGATGGGGATTGAATTTAGGTATTATGAAAATAAATTATTCACAAACTAGCGACTCTTTGGATGTTTCAAAATATAAAACTATAGATAGAGTTTTGATTTCTCCTTTTGATAGCGTAAAAGCAGGCAATAAATACCTACGTCAATTAAACAATTATAATAGAACTGTAGAAAATACAGCTATCAGTTATTATGTGCAACCAACCTTTAAAATTGTAAAACAACCAAAATTTGGGTTATTGGGGCATTTGCATTTTGAACTGCTTTCATCTGCTTACACAGTTGAAACAGAAATAAGTAATACTTATCAAGATACTGCAATAATGGACAATGCTTTAGTGCCATACCAAACAACTAATTTGTTTGCAAATGGCTTAAACGAAAAAAGCACAAATGCAAAAAGGTTCACTAATTTGTCTTTTATGCTTGGTGCAGGTTTTATTGTATATGCAAAACCATTTAAAGGAACAACCATATTTATACAACCGACATTGGGCGTAGCAGTGGGCTATAAACAACCTTCCATTTTAGACTTAAACTCTCCTAGCAACAATAAGCTATTCTACTTAACTAGAATTTATCTACAACAAGATATAACAGATAATTTAAAAGCCATAATTGGGTTTGATAGTAGAGGAGCATTTAATGAGGGTAATATAACAAATCAATATGCTGCTTATGTTGGTGTTAATTTAGGGCTAAGTGGATTAAAAGAACTTTTTAAATAAAATTCAGCTATTAATTAATAATCAAAAACAAACAAAAATGAAAAAAAACAACACAATTCAAAGGGTATTTTTAGTACTCTTCGCAGCTTTAACAATGTTTAGTTGCCAAAAAAAGGATGAAGCAGCAGCCAAATCAGGCAGTTTTACTGTAGATGGAACTACATATACGGGACCATGTGCTGCAATTGTAGGAATATCTTGTACAACGGGTAAAGATGTTATAATTTCTACAGCAAATGCTAACTACAATTTTACTATTAGTAGTATGCCACCTGCAAGTTCAGGCACTTTCAATTTTACCGATGGTTACTATTCTAGTGGTACTTGCAATTTGTATGGTGCATACACACCACCATATACAACAGCTAATGATTTCTATGCTACAAGTACTGGCACTTTAACTAAAACCGGTGCAAATTCCTTTACTTTTTCTTGTACAACATACAACCTTTTAACTAACATTAAAAAAACTGTTACAGGCAGTGGAAATTATTAATCAATAAACTTATAAAAATGAAAAAAATAATCATAGCAACAATATTTACTTTAATAACTTTTTTGACATTCGCTCAAGATAGATTAGTAAAAAAAGACAAAACCGAAGTTAAAATTAAAGTAATTGAAATAACTGATACCGATGTTAAGTATAAAAAAACTGACAATATAAATGGGCCTCTTTATAGTATAAAAAAAATCGAAGTATCGGTAATAATTTATGCCAATGGGCAAGTTGAAATTTTTGATGACGTGAAAGTTGAAACAAAAAAAGAAATGCCAA
>JBMLRA010000334.1:0-2669 GCA_049241265.1 Chitinophagaceae bacterium | reverse complement strand
AATTGAAAATACTCAATCTCCAGCACCCAAAAGTACGAGTATTGCTGTTGTTGAAATGCCTACAAACATTGAAAATTCATTTATAATTACAAAAATTGAATACAAGGGAAAAACTAGAACAGCTAGAGAGGGATTTACCACACATACAATTGATATTAATTCTCCCCTATCTGGCTTTCCACAAATTTTTAACAGTGTCAATTTAGCTTTTGCACCAGATATATTAGCTGGGGTTGGCTTTTCATTTTACAGCAATAGTGATGCTTCTGGAAGTTCTACAACTTCTTTTGGAATTTCTGCTAGGGGTTTATATTCTTTTAACAATGTATTGAAATTGCCTATTTCTAAATATAATTTATACGGAGGTTTATCATTAAACTATGCTAACACTAGTGTTACGGGAAGCATACCTGGTTATGGCTCAATATCAAGCAATGCTAGTGGCTTTGGTGTGGGCTTAATTATAGGTGGTAGAATTCATTTAACAGGTGCATTTGGTGCAATTACTGAATTGGGTTTTGCAAATGGTGGAACAGGCATTAGTGTTGGACTATCCTTTAGTACAAGAAAAATTTTATTAAACGCATTAAAAGCAACAAATCCTAAATAATGAAAAAAATAATTTTGGCATTAACATCAATAATACTTTTTACAGCTTGTAAAAAAGAAGCAACCGAAAATAATTTAATTGAAAATCAAATGATTGTAAAAGGAACTACCTATACTATTTATCGTTCAAATCTTTTTGCATATACTTCATCAGGTTGTCCAAATTCTGTAGCTGCTATTACTTCTTATGCTGCTAACACAGCTGGTGATTCTTGTTATATGTATTTTTATAACTTAGAAAATTTAACAGAGGGTTCACTTACACTTGTTGAACCATTTATATCAGGATCTAGCTGTCGTTGTTATGTTTTAGGAGGTTATAAAAAAGCTGGACAAAGTACTTATACAACAACAAATTCTACTTTCAGTGGTAAAGTAAACTACAATTCAACATTTTACAAATTAGAAGAAGCACAATTTTATGATAGACGTTTAGGAGGTTTAACAACATATAATGTATCAAGCTTTGGCAAGTTTTAAAATTACATATTTTTTGTGGCTCAATAATTAAGGGCTGTCTTGTGAGGAGCAGCCTTTATTTGAAAAATCAAAAACAGGGAAGCCGAAAACTGCATTCTGAAAGAGTAGGCAAAAAATAATTGAAATGAAAAATAATTGTAAATTATTAGTAACGGCAGTTTTTTTACTATTTGTAATTTCTTGTACAAAAAATAATACTACTTCAACTACACCATCAAGTGAATATGCAGGCTACGATTTTTATATTGCAGGGGAAGGATGTGGTTTAAATGAGTTTACAAAAAACTTTCAAAAAATTAGTGGTTACGATAAAGCATTTAGATTCAATTTAGTTGGAAATAACATTTATACATTTGGAGAAAAAAAATATAGGTCTGAAAACTCAAGTTTGATAACATACATCTCTGGGAGTAATTATAGTGGTTTTATAAGTAAAAACAATACAGAAATATTTTCGAATATTGGGGGTAAATCTAGTAGTGTAAATGCAGTTCAAGAGGTTGGTGGCAATATTTTTTTTGTAACTAGTCCTTATGGAGAAGGTGCTACTTCAACAGACGTCATTAGACAACATTTTCCTGCTGCAAAAGTATTTAAAAATGGAAGTGTAATTGATAGTTTAAAAGGGCCATTTAGAAACAGAGACTACTATAATAAAAATAACTATTATGCCTTAGTAGAAGCAAGAGATATTGTAATTAAAGCATCGGATGTTTACGTTTCAGGAATGTGTCAAAACTACAAATCTTCAGATACTACCTCATACGGATATTGGAAAAATGGAATTTACAAAGAATTGAAAAGAGGATATAAGCATCCAGTCGTATACTCATATACAAAGTTTTTAATTTCAGACATTGGAGATGTTTATTATGGCTTTCAAAGTAGTAGTGGGGTAACATTATTTAAGAATGGCACAGATTTAATTAATGGTAAACTTAAAAATACTTATTTCTATGACTTTGCGTTTTTAAATAATGATATTTATTTACTAGGCGATTACTACCAAAATGGTGATAAACTTGGTATTTACAAAAATGGTATTTTAGATTATAGCACATCTATCTATCCTTCTTCCTATGATAACTATAAAATTCAAGTTTTAGATGGTAAAATTTTTATATGTGGAGCTAAAATAGGAACTAATACAGAAATGACAGTATTCGAGTATAAACCCATTAGTAAAACACTTGTAAAAGTTGGAAATACAGGACTTGATTATCAAGGTTGTTCCGTTAGTGTACTTGATTTTCAGGTAAAATTGAAGTAATTTGTAGTTCAAAATTTCTTTTAAAATTTCCTTGAATCATTTAAAAAAATGTAAACAATTGATTTAACATCATATCGTAATGTCTTCCATTGTAATGTTTCAATTATCAAATTATTAATTAAGAGACTGTCTTAAAAGTACAAGACGGTCTCTTTTTATTCGAGAGTTGATGCAAAATTTTTCAGTTAAGTAACTAAAACAACATATTAATTCTTTGTAATTAATCAAAAATACCCAACGCCTTGGTTCGTGTCTCACCAGAGGTGTTCGAAAGATATTTATGATGAGTTACACAATAAAATTTCGTTTA
>JBMLRA010000333.1:0-1570 GCA_049241265.1 Chitinophagaceae bacterium | reverse complement strand
CACACGATTTAAGAACCCCTATGAACAATTTTGTGCACTTTGTAGATACCATGAAGTTTTTAATTAAACAAAAAGATTTTGAAACTATTGAAGCTATTGGAAATGAACTAGACAAAAAAGGCAGAAACCTACAACTTTTTTTAAACAACATACTTAGTTGGAGTAATAGTAATCAAAACTTAAATATTGTAAAAAAAGAAGCAGTAAACCTTGAAGGTATTATTAAAGAACTAATTCCTGTATATACCGATATAGCTAAATTTAGAAATGTTGAAATTATACTAACACCAAATGCTAATAATTCAAATTCATTTATTTCGGACATTAATTTAGTTACTGTAATTCTTAGAAATGTAATTGACAACGCAATAAAATATGCCCCCAACAATTCTATCATTTACATTCAATTGTTTAGTCAAGATAAACAACACAGCATAACCATAAAAAACACTACCATTGAACATGCAGAAACAATTGCTACAACTTTAAACGCAATTTTTAAAAGCAAAAAAGCCCCTACACCTTACGATACACATGTAGGATTTGGAACTAGTATAGTGTACGAAGCTATTCACCAATTAAAAGGCAGTATTCAATATATAGGTAACGAACATGAATTATTACTTAAGATAACATTTCAGTAAATCTCCAAAAAAAAAATCAATCTTCTACTAATAACTATTTATATAGTTATTAGTAGAAGTTATATGGTTATTTGTATAATTTTGGTAGTAATAAAGCAATAAAGCTTTTTTATTGCTTGAAAGTTAAATTAACTTATGTATACATGTATAATAATTGACGATGATTTACTAGCTGCCACAGAACTAAAATGGCTATTGAATGACATTAATAATATTACATTAATTAAACTATTTACAAACAGTGTAGAAGCAGTAGAATATTTAAAAAGCAATACGATTGATATTGTATTTTTAGATATTGAAATGCCGAAATTAAATGGAATTGAATTTGCTAAGACAATTGATAACCAATGTAGTATCATATTTACAACTAGCCATACCAATTTTGCTTTACAAGGGTTTAACTTAGGTGTGGTTGATTATTTGGTAAAACCATTAATAAAAGAAAGACTGAAAATTGCTATTGAAAAAGCTATACAATATGCAAATGCAAAAACACTTTCGCTAAAAACAGAAAACAGCAACAATCAACTTATTACAATTGCAGCGAATAGAAAAACCTACACTTTACATACTGATGAAATTATATACATAGAAAGCCAAAGAGAATACATGATGTATGTAACTACTAAAAGTAAACTACTAACTTTAGCCACCATAAAAGAAACAGAAGACGCTTTGCCTACCAATCAGTTTATAAGAATTCACAAATCATTTATCGTTAACAAAAATTTTATTACGGCTTACACCACCCAAAAAATTATACTTAATCAAACTATAGAACTCAATGTAGGAAGATTATATAAAAATAACTTTATAGATTTTATGAAAACTAATAATACCAATGTTCACTAAAATAAAATTAATTAAAACTTATACTTTAAATTATTTACAAAACAGCCTCAGTATTTACTGAGGCTGTTTTT
>JBMLRA010000332.1:0-1250 GCA_049241265.1 Chitinophagaceae bacterium | reverse complement strand
TTATGAGAGATAGAAGGATTGATAGTTATCAACCCATTACAAAACGTTTTATAGATGAAGATTAATGTATGCAAATAATACTATCCAAAAATAAAACATATAAAAATTGGCTAATTGATATTAAAGAGCAAATTAGATTAGCACAAATTAAATCAGCTGTTGCCGTAAACAAAGAGTTATTAAATGCCTATTGGATTTTAGGAAAAGAAATTTTTGAAAAGCAAGAGCAAACAAACTGGGGCGATGGCTTAATTGAACAACTATCAATTGATTTATTAAGAGAGTTTCCAGAGGTAAAGGGTTTCTCAAGAACCAACTTATACTACATAAAAAAATGGTATCTTTTTTATACAAAAAGTGTAGTTGTCCCACAACCTGTGGGACAAATGAAACTCAAACCCAGTAAGGATATAATTATCCCACAACCTGTGGGACAATTACAAAAAAACAAGCCAAATAATACAATTCTGCCACAAGTTGTGGCAATAATTCCTTGGGGGCATCATAGAGAAATTATTTCTAAATGCAATACCATTGAAGAAGCCACATTTTATATAAATGAAACTGCAAAAAACAATTGGAGCAGAAGTGTTTTAGTTGCTCAAATAGAAAGTAAATTATATAAACGCAAAGGGAAATCTATCAACAACTTTGAAGCTACACTTCCAAAACTTCAATCAGATTTAGCAAAAGAAACGTTTAAAAATCCTTATACCTTTGATTTGTTGGGTTTGCCAACTAAACTATCTGAGAGAGAATTAGAAACTACTTTAATAAATAACATAAAAACATTTTTATTAGAGCTAGGGCAAGGGTTTGCATACATGGGTAAGCAGTTTCCTATACAAGTAAATGGTGATGCTTTTTTTATTGATTTATTATTTTACCATACAAGACTGCATTGCTACGTTGTTGTAGAATTAAAGATTGAAGATTTTAAGCCAGAATTTGTAGGTAAACTAAATTTTTATTTAAATGCAGTTGATGCAGAAGTAAAACACAAAGACGATAACCCAAGTATTGGATTATTACTTTGCAAAACGCCCAATAAAGTTGTAGTAGAATATACTCTTAAAAATGTAAAAGCACCATTAGGTGTTTCTGAATATAAAGTACAAACAGATTTGCCCAAGAAAATGCAAAGCCAACTACCATCTATAAGTGAATTAAAAAAACAATTAAAGAAGCAATTATAACAATGCAAACTCCAAAACAATTAGGATTTCATTTTCCCGCAGAGTGGGAAAAAC